>JANSXJ010000193.1 GCA_024743015.1 Hyphomonas sp.
GTATGATGAACAGGAAACCGCCCAGCACGATTGCCAGCCAGAAAATCACTGTCACAACAGTTGACAGAAACGCCGCCATTGAATTTTTGCGGGGTTCAGACATGCGTGCGGGTCATCCTTTTGTATTTCGCTACATTTGTCACATAGCACAGAGTCACAAACTTACCGTTAAACGATAAGGTAATTCGTTTAGAAAGCAAGAACGGAGCCACAGCGCATGTCTCGCAAACTACAACCCGGCAAATTGATCGCCGCGACGCACAACAAAGGCAAAGTCGCTGAACTTAAAGATCTTTTTGAACCGCTGGGCTTTGAAGTGGTCTCTGCCGCTGAATTGAATCTCGACGAACCGGAAGAAACCGAACTGACATTTGAGGGAAACGCCCTGATCAAGGCACGCAGCGCGGCGCGGGCCACTGGCGCGCCGGCCTTGTCAGACGATAGCGGGCTTGAAGTGACCGCTCTGGGCGGCATGCCTGGCGTCCACACGGCGATTTGGGCTGGCGAACCGAGAGACTTTTATCTCGCAATGGAAAAAGTCGAGCGCGAACTGAACGCCATTGAAGCCGAGGATCGTAGCGCCAGGTTTGTCTCCTGCCTCGCCGTCGCCTGGCCGGACGGACACGAAGAGACGTTCCGCGGCGAGGTTTGCGGCACCCTGACCTGGCCACCGCGCGGAGAGATGGGGTTTGGCTATGACCCGGTTTTCGTTCCCGAGGGCCATCAGGTGACGTTTGCAGAACTGGAACCGCAGCAAAAACACGCCATGAGCCACCGCGCGGTGGCCTTCGACAAGCTGAAAAAGGCGCTACTCTGATGAACGCCACGGGACCTGAATTCGGGTTTGGCGTCTATTTTCATTGGCCATACTGCACGCGAATTTGTCCCTATTGCGACTTCAACGTTTATGCGGCGAAAGATCGAGACAAAGAGCCCCTCGTCGCCGCCATGATTGCGGATCTGGAGGCACAGAGGCGCCGATTACCCGATCATCCTAAGGTGGATTCTGTCTTCTTCGGAGGTGGCACGCCCTCGCTCCTATCTCCGGCACAAATCGCCCTGATACTGGACAAGGTGAACGATACGTTTGGGATCGCAATTGGCGCCGAAATCACGCTAGAAGCAAACCCCAATGACGTCCTGCGCTCCAACCCGAAATCCTGGGCGGAGGCCGGTATCAACCGGCTGTCCCTCGGCATTCAGTCACTTAAAGACGAGGCTCTCAAGTTTCTCGGCCGTGATCATAACAGCACCCAGGCATACCGCGCGATCGACGCCGCTCAAACTGTTTTCGACAATCACTCACTCGATCTGATCTATGCCCGACCGGGCCAGCAATTGAAGGATTGGGAAGCTGAACTAACCGAGACACTGGCGCTCGGCGCTCCGCATCTCTCGCTCTACGAACTGACCATCGAGGCGCGTACCGCGTTCGGACATCGCGCGGCCCGCGGCGAACTCGTGCCGATGGACGACGATGAGCAGGCCGATCTCTACGAACTCACGCAGGCGGTCTGCGAAGCTGCAGGCTTGCCAGCCTATGAAGTTTCAAATCATGCTCGCGCGCCGGAGTTTGAGTCGCGGCACAACCACATTTACTGGGCAAGCGGTGATTGGCTTGGGATTGGCCCGGGCGCTCACGGACGATTGACCATTGAAGATAACCGGCTCGCCACGGAGTCGCCGCGTCGCCCCGCAGATTACGAGCTGAACCAGAAGCCCGCAGAAACACCGCTGTCCCGAACGGATACGGCGCGGGAGTTTGTCCCGATGGCTTTGCGGCCGGTGAACGGTCTCGATCTGAATCGATTTGAATGCGTCGCAGGAACGTCGCCGGCGCCGAGTATTCTTGAGGACCTGGTCTCTAACGATCTGGCCGTGATCGCTGACAAAAGGCTCGTTTTAACGATGGCCGGGCGGCTGATGGCGGATCATATCGCCGCCTTGCTGCTTCCTCACGAATAGCGCGATAACGCTTCGTCCAGGATACGCTCCAGATCCTTGACCGTCGTCACCTGCTTCATCGTATGGCAATGTGGTCGGTAGCGCGGCAGCTCGCTGTCACCGCTCCCCCACAGGCTTTCGCCTTCCGGGGTCAGCCAGATCACGCGCTTCACGCGGGCAGCAGCTTCACGGAACAAATCGACGCGTGGATCGCCATAATTGGACCGGCCATCCCCGAGGATGATCAGAGTGGTCCGGCGATCAAGCGCGTCCCAATGGTTCATGCGCAGATCCGAAAGCGATTGCCCGTAATCGGTCGAGCTCATCCCGATATCATTGATGATCTTGTCCATCGCGTGCGCGAAATCATCTGTCTTCAGCGTGTCGCCGACATTTTCGAGCCGCCCAGAAAAGGCAAAAGACTCAATGTCCGGCACCACTTCATTGAGACTATAGAGCAGCATCAGGAAGAACCGGACGACCCGCGCAACCGATCCGGAAACATCGCAAACAGCGACAATCTTGGCCCGGTCCCGCTTGGTTTGTTTCCAGGCAATATCGAACGGAACACCATCAAACCCGGCATTCGCACGCAGGGTTTTTCGCACATCGAGTTGTCCGCGATTCTTCTTGCGCCGCCGCCGCGAGTGTTTCGACGCAAGACGTTTGGCGATTTTCTCGACCAGGGCCTGCATGCGCGCGAGATCGCGGACATCAAGTGCGGTCAGAGCGGTTTCGGCAAGCACATCCTCCCGAAAGGCCAGCGTTGCGCCGGCGCCGTAAGTTTCGAACGCCTGTTTGGCATGCTCGCGGGCGCGGGCAAACATGGCCTTTCGACCCTCGATCAAGTCTTCCGCGTAGGCCTGGCCTTCTTCGGTTCGTTCGCGAAAGGCTTGCATCATCTCGGTTTCGAGGCGGTCAACGCCCAGCGATTTCATCATTTGTTGCGCAAAATAGGACACCTGCGTGGAGAACCGAATGTCCTGAAGGCCCGCTTCCTGCCCAGCGCGTTCCATCGCCATGGCGATCGCCGTCTCGTCGCCCGATTCCATCAGGTCCAGCATATCCCCTGGTCCGTCCTCCGAATGTTCGGATCGATCCTGCCCGGGCGATTCCGGTTGCGCGTCCTGCGGGATCGCTTGCCGCGAGAAATAGAGGTCAAACAAGCGATCATGGGCGAGTTTTTCGCTCGGCGACTTCGCCAGCACGCATCTCAGCGTATCCGAGAGGCGCTGGCGGTCCGCATAGCCGATCAGTTTAACCGCCTCGGCAGCATCGATGGCCTCGCCTGTCGACACGCGCACGTCGGCAGAGCGCAGCGCGCGGATGAAATCGGTGAGAACCTGTTCCGCCATCTACCCGGCAGATGCGGCGCGCGCGAGCGTGCGGACATCCTTGTCGACGGCCTGAATGTCACTTTCATGCTTGAGAAGCACGTTGAGCGTTGAGCGCACCATGTCTTCGTCAAGCTCTGTCGCGTGCATCAATAGAAGCGTACGGGCCCAGTCGACCGTTTCAGAAATCGACGGTCGTTTGCGAATATCCAGTTCTCGAAGCCCCTGAACGAAGCTGACCAGTTGGCTCAATAAAGCCTCGGAGACATCCGGTACGCGCGCCCGAACGATGGCTTGCTCGCGCGCTGCTTCGGGGAAGTCGATATGCAGGTGGAGGCAACGCCGTTTCAATGCATCGCCGAGCTCACGAATATTGTTCGAAGTCAGAATGACGATGGGTGGAACCTGCGCCCGAATGGTGCCGATTTCCGGCACTGTGACCTGATAATCCGAGAGAACTTCAAGCAAATAGGCTTCGAACTCCTCGTCAGATTTGTCGATCTCATCGATCAACAAGACCGAGCCTTTGTCCTGCTTCATCGCCGTCAGAAGTGGACGCGGCTCCAGAAAAGTCTCGGAAAAGAACAGGTCTTCAAAGGATGTGAGCTTGTCGAACGCAGCATCGAGTGTGCCAGCCCCGTCCATCACCTCGCCGAGCTTTTCCTTCAAAAGCTGCGTGTAGAGCAATTGTTTGCCGTACTTCCATTCGTAAAGGGCCTTGCCCTCATCTAGACCTTCATAGCATTGCAGGCGATTCAAGCTGACATCGAGAAACCGGGCCGTTGATGCCGCGAGATCAGTCTTGCCGACACCCGCAGGTCCTTCAATCAGGATCGGTTTGCGCAAATTGTACGCGAGATAGATCGCTGTCGAAATCTCCCGTGTGGAGATGTATCCGACCGAGCCTAGCCCGGCTGTGATGGCGTCTATGGAGACGAGTGGTTCATAGCCCGTTTTTGTCATGCGCTCCTCGTACCCGGCTGTATTCCGCGCCGCAAGAATGACCTTGAGGTAGGTCTACTGCGATCGCTGGTCAAAGACCGAGCAGCTGGTTAGGCTCTCAATGAGATAAATCGGGAGTTCTTCACATGCGATCCATGCTCGTTGCCGTGTTCGGCGTTTCACTCGCTGCAGCTTGCCAGGCGCAAGACGCCCTCGAAACAGATCTCACCGAACAGGAAATAGCATCAGCGACGGCGCCGGATTGGCGGGATATTGACCCGGACAACCTGATCCTGATCGAAACAGAACACGGCGATGTGGTGATCGAGCTCAATCCAGACTTTGCACCGAACCACGCTGCTCAGTTTCGCAACCTGGTACGCGGCGATGTCTATAATGGCGCGCGGTTTTATCGTGTGATTGACGCTTTTGTTGCCCAAGGCGGTCTGCAGGATGACGCTGCCATTGAACAATACCCCACCCTGACCAATGAAAATGATCGAGCCCTGTCTGACGCCGCCTTTGTGCCGCTCGGCAATGCAGACCTGTTCGCGCCCATTGTCGGCCACATAGATGGCTTTGCGGTTGGACGCAGCGAGAGCCTGCAAAAGGAGTGGTTGTTGCACTGCCCTGGCGCCCTCGCCATGGCGCGAGATACCGATCCTGACAGTGGTAGCACCGAGTTCTACATCGTGCTGGACGCGCAGCGCTATCTCGATCGCAATCTGACCGTGTTCGGGCGTGTGATTGACGGCATGCAATATGTTCAGAAACTCAAGCGCGGTGTGCGCGCGATTGAAAGCGGCGTCATTCAGGCGCCAGATGTCGGAGATGAGATCCTGTCCATGACCGTCGCGGCAGACCTGGCAGACGTCATTCGCCCAAACTATCAGGTGCAAGCAATGCCAAGCCAGGCCTTTGAAGACGCCAAAACCGCGAAACGGGTCCGCGACGAAGCGTTCTTCTACCGCAAACCGCCTGAAATCCTGGATATTTGCGGGTTTGAAGTACCTGTGCAGAAACGGCCCGCGAACGACTAGCTGGCCAGTCGACCTCGAAGCTCGATCGTTGGTGCATGTCCCGAGGCGCGAGACATCAGGACATCGGCGATCGTTGCGACGAGCTCTGGTCCGGCTATTGGCTTCTTCAAGGCGCGGTCTGCCCCCAAAGCGAGGCAATCCTGGCGCCGGGCGTCGGAAATGTCCGCCGTGAGCGCGACGATTGGCACCTGGGCATTCAGCCCGCCCCGACGACGCAAACCCTCGATGAAGCTCATGGCGTTTCCGTCAGGCAGGTGCAGGTCCGTCAAGACAACCTGAAACTCCGACAAGGAGGTGTAAGCCTCTGCGGCGTGGATCGTTCCAGCGTGGTGCACAGTCCAGCCCGCGCTTTCCAGAGCGTTGATGACAACCATGGCGGACGCTTCATGGTCTTCAACCAGGAGCACGTCGCCGAGCTGGAATTTCCCACGTTTTGGTTTGGCACGATCAATCCAGTTGGCACCCGTTTTCGCAGCGGCCGAGACGGGCACTGCGAGCGAAAACACGCTGCCGCCATGGGGATTTGCCGCATGGCGAAGCTGACCGCCAAGCGCGCTGGCCAGGGCGCGCGATATGCTGAGCCCCAGGCCCCAGCCTTTAACGCCTTCGACATCCGGGCCTTTTTCGAACACCCGCATGAACCGCTCGCGTTGGTCATCCGACAAGCCGCGCCCAGTGTCTTTCACCGTCACATTCAGGCGCAAATCCCCGTCGACGTCTTGCGTCGTGAGCGTGACGCTCACTTCGCCTTCGCGGGTAAATTTCAGCGCGTTGGAGATCAGGTTGTTTGCGATCTGGCGCACCCGGCCAATATCGGTTTCAACCACATGTGGCCCTTCGGGGACAAAGCCGACACGGAAGGAAAGACCCCTCCGGGCCGCTTCAGTTGACCATAACCGACGCAAATCATCGGCAAGTTCCGACAAATCGGCGCGATCGCTGCGAACCGTAAGTTTTCCTGCTTCGAGACTGGCATAGTCTAGCGTATCGGTGAGAATCCGGTCCAGCGTCTGACTGGATCGAACAATCGTCTGCGCGATGTCCTTGTTCTGCTCATCCTTCACGCGCGTCGAGAGCATCTCGGACAGACCCATAATTGCCGTCAGTGGCGTTCTGATTTCGTGCGCCAACGTGCCAAGCAGCGGGCTGGTCGCGCTTCTTTCAGCTGCAACATCCGGCGCTTCAAGGTCAGCCGCCTCAGGCACGATCGGTTGGTACTCTGCCTCGGCGCAGGATGCGATCAGCGCGTCTTGCAGCTTTGCCGGGCTGAGAACGCCCTTGAAACGCTTGTCCTCGACGATGATACAGCCGCGATTGATCAGCTCGTTGATCTGAACGCCGGCCTTTTTGACGAATTCCTGAACCGTTGTGCTGGCCTTCACGATCAAAGCGCGCGCCGTAACCAGGTCTCCTATAGGCAGGCGCAGCATGCTCTCTTCGCCGCTGCTAATCGCGAACTCGAAGGCCATGACCCGGCTGATCAAGCCGGCGGGGCGTTTGTCTCGAACAAGAATGAAATAGTCTGCGTCTATGTCGCGTTTAAACAGATCAACGACCTGAGACAGCGGTGCTGACGCCGATATCGGTCTCGCGGTGTCGACAAAGTCGCCCAGAC
>JANSXJ010000486.1 GCA_024743015.1 Hyphomonas sp.
AAGAGCCTATTGTCCAGAAAACCGGCCCTGAGACGGCCAGACGAAGACAAATCGTCAAAACCAACCCAATTCCGACAAACCCATCAAATCAACGAGCCAACCGGCGCCTTTCCACACAGCCTCTCCGCAATGCCGCCACGAGCTGCTCATCCTAAATTGGCCGGTGTGAGCCCAAACCTCCCAAGCCGCCGCTCAATGTCGAAGATCGGCTTCGTGCGATGTCTATGCTAAGTTCAAATCATGGCCGAAACCAAAAAGCCAACGCATTCGTCGAGTACCAATCCCTACGTTCCGAAGGGTGACGGCGACGAACCTGTGCAAGCCTATATCTCGGCGATGCCGGGCTGGAAGAGCGCTATCGGAAAGCAGATCGACCAGACAGTGGAGAGGGCCTTTCCCCATGTGCGCAAACAGGTGCGATGGAACACCCCGTTCTATGGCAAAGAGGACGGATGGTTTCTCGCTATGTACTGCTACAAGAACTACGTGCAGATCAGCTTCATGACCGGCTCCTCGCTTGACCCGATACCGCCCAAGGCATCCAAAGTGGAAGGGACCCGTTATCTGGATGTTCATGAGGATGAGGCTCTGGACGAGGAGCAACTGGCAGATTGGGTTCAACAAGCGCTGAGGCTTCCGGGCCAAAAACTGTAGAGCAGACATCCCTGGAAAACTTCCCCGCGTGCGCTTCGTGCCGCATTTCCGTCCTTTGCAACGGTCTGTTTATCGAAGCCTCTGGCCAAGCTCGAAACCGCGCTCGAACGAACCGCCAGGCTTGCCGATGTGCCGATCGTCACGTTTGAGGCGGGCTGGCTGCGGTGAAACAGGCGGACATGCCCCGGAGCAGAACATCGGCGCCAACAATTTGCGTTGTCCGTTGACTGATAGAGCGCATCACCATTCATGATCGTTTGGCATCTTTCACAATTGAAAGATATGCCGGATGTGCCCGACCATTATAGGCTTAATTCTGCGTGTTCGCCGATGGGTCTGCGGGTCAGGATTTGGGATCGGGCACAGTCATCGGGGTCGGATTTCTGATCGCGGTGCTGTTTGAGGCGCCGCCGTGTTCGAAGTCCTGCCATCTGTTCGATGAGCGGTGCGATGCTCTGCCATTCCGGCGCATCAAGCGGATCGCCGAGGGCGTCTTTTGAACGGTCGCGGCTTTTTCGGATCAACTGATCAAAGGCGATAACGTAGGACAGCAACATCTGAGCCATACTCCTTGCGTTCAGGGTGTGGCCGGAAGCTAAGGAGCGGAGGCGATGGAAGGTAGCGGCAGCGGCAAACGAAACCTTTCAGAACTGAAAGACGCGCTGGATTGGGAGGATCTGCGGCTGTTCTATCAGGTTGCCAGCCTTGGCAGCCTGGCGGCGGCATCGGCCCAAACGGGCATCAGCTCGCCAACGATCGGCCGGCGGATGCTCGATCTGGAGCGGGCAACCCAGCGCGAACTGTTTGTCCGGCGACAAACCGGATACACGCTGGCGCCGGATGGTAAAGCGCTGTTCGATCGCGTGGCCTCGATGCAGTTCGCCGCAGGAACCGTGGAGGCTTGGCGGTCCGATGCGGTTCCCCTGCCAGGCGTCGATATCGCGGTCGACTATTGGATGGCACGCTTTCTGGCGGCTCAAAGGGCCGCGCTTTGGTCCCCTGTGGAGCCGTTTCAACTGTGTATCAAGACCGCCGAAGAGCGTCGGGATCTGGTGCATCGCCGGGCGCATATCACGGTCGCGCGAGAGCGGCCTTCGACGGGCAATGTGGCGGTCCGCAAGGCGCCGCCCCTGGCGTATGCGCCTTACTGCGCGCGCGATTTCGATCAGGCCTATGATTGCAACTGGATTTCGATCGGACGCGGCATCTCCGATGCTTCATGGGCGAACTGGGCATCGGAGCGCTCGTGCAATTGGATCACCTTCTGGACCGACACACCGGCGATCCTTCTTGATCTGGTTCGTGCCGGAGCGGGGCGGGCTGTTCTGCCGTGTCATGTCGGTGATGCCGATCCAGACCTGGCGCGTGCCGGCGACGTCATCGAAAGTCTTGGCCATGACAGCTGGAT
This sequence comes from Hyphomonas sp., assembly GCA_024743015.1. Classification (GTDB taxonomy): domain Bacteria; phylum Pseudomonadota; class Alphaproteobacteria; order Caulobacterales; family Hyphomonadaceae; genus Henriciella. The sequence continues at coordinate 2,063 of JANSXJ010000486.1, forward strand.
TGTCATGCATGATGACGAACGCAAACGCCCCGAGGTTCGCACCGTCATCGATCGCTTGGCTGACCTGCTGGACCGGCACTCTGATTTGTTCTTGGGCCATCGGAGCAGAACCGATACTTGAGCGGAACACCGGATGAGTTGTTACCGACGTCAACTGAAATTTCGCATGCGATCCGGTGTTTCGCTGCGATCCGTAGGATCGCATCCCTGGAAAGAAGTCTTGTCGGACCGACTGCGGCACGGTCCAATTGATGGCAAATCGTTATGTCTGCTAATGGGATGGACCGACTGCTCCCCCCGAGCGGGCTGGTCGTTAGACTGAGCCTGTCACCAACAGGAGCGGTATCCCATGACGCACAAACACAATGACGATTTGGCTGGCCTGGCGACGGTCGGCGTTGAT
>JANSXJ010000157.1 GCA_024743015.1 Hyphomonas sp.
CCGCCGATATATTCGTGGGATAGAGACCAGCTATTGCCTATTCGCTCTAAAAACTCCCACGCGCCAATCAAGCCGATATAAAAAACGCACATTGCCATCAGACCAAGAATGCCCGTCAGCACCTGTTTGCGTGGCGCTTTGACACCTGATTCTGTAGCTTCTACGGGGTCTGAGCTTCGTTCGGGTAGCCATGCAATGCAGAGCAAGACTAAAATAGATGTTATCATAAGCACGCATGGAATCGCCCACAGCCCCAATGCTGGCGTCAAAAATACCGGAAGAGAATAAGCAACGAGCGCCGAGACCGCCACTTGAAGCGCGATCGCGATTGCAAAAGCGCGCTCGGGCGTACTCGACAAGCTGAGTGCGGCGAGCGCCGGAGAGTAGAGCGCGCCCATCACAAAGCCGAGCAAGGCAAGAATCATCGTCAACTGCATATGCCCGGCGATAAAGGGGAGGAATGCGCTGATTAGAATGGTAGCGATCGCCATTACAATAATGACCAAACGCCAGGATAAACGGTTCACCCAATAAACGGCAGAAAACACCGCTATCAAGCTTCCAAAAAAGATCGCTGATGCAATCGCCGAAAGTTGGGACTCGTCGAGTGCGCGTGTCTCAGCCAGACCTCCGAGCAGAACCGGCATCGCATTGAACAACATCGCCCCGATTGATGAGACCAGGCAGGTGGTAATTAGGACGGGAAATTTCTCTACGGTATTAGAATCACTCAAACCGATTTCCTCCGCATTCTCGGACGTTATTTACCATCAATAGCGACCAAAACGGCAAGCTGACTGTTACAAACGGCCAAAAAAGGCTCCTGTTTGGCAATAGATCTGTCCGTTTTCGACAGAACGTACAAACTTAATGATGGCTACGATCTCACCAGGCTATGCATTGAAAGGAACTGGTCATGAGCGTCGCATTGTCAGCCGAACCCGGCTTCACATTAAAAGGTCGGCGCCCTGATGGTGGCACGCCACGTTTAAATCGCTGGGGATTCCGTAATGAAACGGACAAGCTCACCGATGTCCTGCTCGGCCCTGCTGATAACCTATTTCACCGCGCAACCAGTTCCTTATCACGCAAGTATCTCCGTGATGCCCCATGCGATCTGAAAGTTGCGCGAGCACAGCACGACGAGTTGATTGCGGCCTATCAGCATTTTGGCGTCGATGTTCATATGCTAAAGGGGTCCTCTGAACTGACCATGCAAGTCTATGCGCGCGACTCCAGTGTCATGACACCATACGGCCCCTTTATCACTGCATTGGCTCAGTGGTGGCGACGCGGCGAAAACTACGCAGCGATTGAACTCTATCAACGGCTCGGTATTCCAATCTATGATATGGTCACCGCCGGAACCTTTGAGGGGGGCGACTTTGTCATTATCGACGATCGAACTGTGTTGATCGGATGCGGTGGCGCTCGCACTCAGGAAGAGGGTGCCTTCCAAGTTGCTAGCTGGTTTAATGCCGAAGGCTGGGAAACCCGGGTTGCCTTTATCGACGAATATTATGTGCATATCGACTTGATGATTTGCCCGATTGCTGAAGGACTAACAGCGGCATGTCGAACCTGCACCGACCCTGATATTATTGCCTGGCTTGAAGGTAAAGGGCATGAGATTATCGACGTTCCGTTCCAGGATACGATGGACCTGGGATGCAATGTCATGTCGCTCGGAGGTGACCGTGTCATCGCCCCAAAATCCTCAACTGCTTTGATTGAACAGCTCAAGGCCCGGGGCTTCGAAGTTGCGGAAGTTGATATGAGTGAAATCTCGAAGACCGGTGGTGGTATTCATTGTATGGCCCAGGCGCTTCGGCGTGTCCCCACATAATCGGGCACCGTTATCTTTGACAGGATTCGCCAACGAAAAGTCAGCTTCAAATCATCACCTGAAAATATCCCGCTCGTTGCGAAAAAGTAGTATCGGCTTTCGGCTTCCTTGCGAAACATAGAAGACCATCGCCGCGAATGCAGGAGAAACAGCCATCACAAAAGCGATGGCCTCTGGTTCGACCGCTTCGGTTCGATCTCCGCAAGTGAGGTTCCGATCATAGCGAGCGTCTTAGCCAATCTGGAGATCATTATATGATAAAACTAGCTGAATACAGCGCTCCCAAAGTCGATTTACTCGATACGACCATTGGTGCTCACCTAGATAAAATCGTAGCGGATGATCCAAACCATCTAGCGATCGTCATGCCACATCAAGGCATTAAGTGGACTTATGGCAGATTTAACGACGAGATTGATCGGCTCGCAAAGGGGTTCCTGGCGATTGGAATCTCTCCGGGTGACCGAGTTGGAATTTGGTCGCCAAATCGGATTGAATGGGTGCTCACACAATTCGCGACCGCCAAAATTGGTGCAATCATGGTGTGCATCAATCCGGCTTACCGACTCTATGAGCTGGAGTACGCGTTGAACAAAGTAGGCTGCAAAGCGATCGTATCGGCAGAAGCGTTCAAAACAAGCCAGTATCTAGACATGCTTTCTGAGTTGGCCCCCGAACTCAGCTCCTGCGCGCCGGGAGAACTCAAAGCCAATAAACTTCCACACTTGAAGACAATCATTCGAATGGGTAACGGCAAATCGCCGAGCATGTTCAATTTTGATGACATCCCGAAGCTTGGCGATGGTTGCTCTCCTGACCAACTAAAAGCGACCGCTAAATCGCTCCGGCCAGACGACAGCATAAACATTCAATTCACTAGCGGTACGACTGGCGTGCCCAAGGGTGCGACGCTGACTCATCGAAATATCCTGAACAACGCTTACTTGTCCGGGGTCAGCATGAGGTTTTCAAAAAACGACAGGCTCTGCATCCCCGTCCCACTCTACCATTGCTTTGGAATGGTATTGGGCACGCTCCTTTGCGTATCTCACGGTGCCACCATGGTTCTTCCAACAGAGGTCTTTGATCCAGAGTCGTCACTTAAGGCAGTAGCCGAAGAAAAATGTACGGCTCTGCATGGCGTGCCAACGATGTTCATTGCTGAGCTTGATTTTCCTGGTTTCGAATCGTTCGATCTCTCCAGTTTAAGAACAGGCATCATCGCGGGATCAACCTGTCCGGTTGATCTCATGAACAGGTTAATTTCCGATATGGAACTTACGGAAATTGTTATTGGTTATGGCCAAACTGAGTGCAGCCCGATTAACACGATGACGGCGATTGACGACACATTTGATCAACGTGTTTCGACTGTGGGGCGCGCGCACTTCAACTGGGAACAGAAAATCATACGAGAAGATGGTTCAACTGCAGAAATAGGCGAGCAAGGTGAGATCTGCAGTAAGGGGTATGGCGTTATGCTCGGATATTGGGGGGACGAAGAGCGAACTCGAGAGACCATTGATGAAGAAGGGTTTCTCCACTCAGGGGACCTCGGAGAGATGGATGCCGATGGCTATGTCAAAGTTACCGGTAGGATCAAGGACATGATTATTCGCGGCGGCGAAAACGTCTATCCGCGGGAAGTCGAAGAGTTCCTATACACCCATCCGGAGATCGCGGAAGTTCAGGTGTTTGGAATCCCTGATGCGAAGTATGGCGAGCAGGTCTGCGCCTGGGTCCAGTTGCGGCCTGGTGCGACGCTCAGCCCAGAAGCGGTTAGAGAATATTGCCAAGGTCAGATTACGCATTTCAAAGTGCCTAAGCATGTTCGCATCGTCGATGAGTTCCCGATGACCGTAACTGGCAAGATGCAGAAGTTCGTTATGCGAGATCAAATGCAAGAGCTTTTGGATACAGACGAGCGATGAACTTCGAGTTGACTCAGTTGACGGTTTACAGACTTCTGATGCCGCGTTGTTTTCCCCAATTGTTTCTGGAAAAATGAATGCCTCAGCCATCTTGAATAGTGAGAAAGCGGCGGCACTAATGGGTTCGGCTGGTTAGACACTCGGAATAGAATACCCTTGAAAAACAATGCGCTAAAAATTCCTGGTTAGACTCCTCAAGCCATTGTTTTCAATCAAATAATCCACCCCCTTCCTCTCCGCCACGCAGTCTGGCTGTTTTCCCTAATTTTATAGTCTCCAAAATTACTGCCCTAGTTTCCGGGACTTGTGCGCCAATTTGCCGAACAGCTCCGAGGTACTCTCCCTCAAATCGTCTCCGATCGGGCAATTTCGTAGGTCCGTCTCCGTTCGACTAATCGCCGGTCAGGTTTCGCCTTGTTTTCCCTGCTAACAGGGAAATTACAGGGAATTTTTGACTAACAGCGCGATTTGGCTTCAAATTCTCCGCATAATATATCGTGTATTCAGCAGGTTACGCACTAAATTCCCTAGACGAAATAACAGGGAAATTTGCACCCGGAACAGGGATTTCGAGACAGGGAACAGGGAAATCTCGATCTGCGTTCAGGGAATGGAGATCATCCCAAAAACAGAGAATCTTGGTTGCGCCAGGTGGCTGGGATTTGAGTTTTCGAAAGCTGATACGCCGATAAGTCTGGACGCTGCTTGCCACCGAGGATCGCGTTCAAGATCTTAGGCGACAGATACGCCAGATCCATATTGTGCGTGATGTACTCAGGTGTGACATTTTCCTGGTCCGCAATGGCCGAGATGGACTGCCCAGATTTGATTTTTCGGATCCACTCATTGGCACGCAAGATCCGGCGGATCAGAATAAAATCCTTAGTCCGGTTTTCATTCGCATTGAGCACGATCTTGGTTTCGACCCCGCGGCGGCGCAAGGTAAATGAAGCTGTGATTTCGGCGTGTGGCTCAAGCAATTCGACCTGCAAATGTGCTTCATGGATTCGCACACGCTTGATGAGTTTCGTCAGATCGCTTTCTGAGGGATCCGATTGGCCTGATCGTGCGAGCTGATGGCGAAGCTCGGTATCGGATTTCATGGCCTGGATTACAGCGTGCTCCAATTCTGATGCCGGCATTCGCCACGCGTCTTCGCCGCTCGCTGCACCTTGCTTGACGTAGTATCGATATCGACGCCCCGACTTTGACGCATGCGTTGCTGTGAACTTTCGTCCTTCCGCATCGAAGATCTTCCCCGCAAGCAGCGATGGATTGCGCGCATTCACTCTCGACTTGCGGGCGACGGCATTGGCGACAAGCTGAGCCTGGACGTTCTCCCACAATTCATCGTCTATGATCGCCTCATGCAAACCGTCATACAGCTCATCCTTGTGCTGGATCTTTCCGATATAGATCGGGCTCCGCAGGAGGTGATAGAGTTGTCCGCGCCCGAATGGTTTTCCCTCCACAACTCTGCCTGATCGTAAGGTTCGGGTCTTCGATCGCAGCCCTCGCTCATCCGCGTAAGACTTGAGCTTTCGAACGCATCCGAGTTCTAAGTAAGCCTGATAAAGCGCTCTGATCGTTTCAGCTTCCGGCACGCAAATGACCAAACCAGTTTCGGTCTTGTCATACCCAAGCGGCACCAGGCCGCCCATCCACATGCCCTTCTTCTTGGATGCTGCGATCTTATCCCGAATGCGTTCTGCTGTGACCTCTCGCTCAAACTGGGCAAATGAGAGCAGCATGTTGAGCGTAAGGCGCCCCATACTGGTCGAGGTATTGAATTGTTGCGTGACAGAGACAAAGGACGCACCAGCTGCATCGAGCCGATCTACCAGTTTCGCAAAGTCAGAAAGTGACCGAGTCAAACGATCGATCTTGTAGACAACGATCATGTCGATCCGTCCTTCATCGACATCCGTCATAAGTTGCTGAAGCGCCGCTCGATCCAGGTTACCGCCCGAAGCGCCGCCATCGTCATATTGGATAGGAACGGACTGCCAGCCTGCATGGCTCTGAGACTTGATATAGGCTTCACAAGCTTCTTTCTGCGCATCGAGAGAATTGAAGGCTTGGTCCAAACCCTCATCCGATGATTTGCGGGTATAGATGGCGCAGCGCACTCTGGTCATGCCGCCACTCCGAAGAAGCGCGGACCTGACCATTTGGCGCCGGTGATTTCTTTGGCGATGGCTGACAGTGATCGCCAGAACCTCCCATTCCAGAGATATCCTTCGTCGGTGATATCAACCACGTGCTCACGGCCATTCCACTCGCGCACGAGGCGGGTGCCTGAATTGGCGATAGGTTTATCTTTCTCCGCGCCGGCAAGCACCCGTTCCAACTTCTTGATGATAGCCGCCCGGGATTGCCCACAGGTTTGCCATTGTAGCTCACAGGTGAGGATCCGGATCATGGTGACCCTTGCAATCCGAGGCGGCGGCGGTAGGCCGATAATGTCTTCCCAACGTTCTTTCAGATCCTTTCGGGATAGCTCAGCAAGATCGTCTTCCAAGCTCATGATTTACGAGACCTGATCTTGAAGCGAGCGGCGGACCGTGTGGTCTTAGGGATCCGGTCGATTACATATCCGCGCTTGCGAAGACGCGTGAGCGCGGCCCGCACCGTATGCGGCTTCCAGACAAGTAGCGCGGTGAGTTGTTCGATGGTTGCGCCTTTGCCTTTCAAGGCTGTGACCAAGGCAGCTTCTTTAGTTCCATCTGCGGGCGCTTTGAATTTGGTTGGTTCTGACATTCTCTTCTCTCAGTGATTGCGGGCAGATGCCCTGCCCCACTGAGACGAGCCCGGAACCATACCGAGCCATGAGGACAGCAATGCTCGACGTCGAAGGGAAGTCCAGTCCAACTTAGAAAAAGCTGCGTGGACTTTATTCGCGGACACACGCCTGGTAGCCGGCATGGATTATCTTGATGAAGCGAAAGTGCGAGTGGTCGACGCCATGAATGCGTTAGAGGACGCACTCACCGAGGGGCTTCCTGCGCAGGCGCCCAGATCCGACGCGGGCGAAGTTCGCCAGGGCATCTTGCAGATGAAACGATGCATTCTGGAAGCGAGTGACCGATTATCTGATGCGGAATCTGCGCTCAAACGGCTATGAGAGAATGGCAGTTGTTTCCTAAAAGCGGACATAACGGTCAGGGCGATGCCAAGCCCTGCTTAGTTCTGGATGAGAGCAGCAGCTACTCGTCAGTTCAGGTTCAACTTGTCAAAGAAAGCAGCGTTTCTCACCTTTGCCGATCGCAAAACCTCGTCGAACGAAGAAACTTCAATAAATATCTTGTAAGCCTCGTCCCAATTATAGAAACTGCCAGAACCAGCTTTTTGGTGGAACGGCCCGAACGATTTCATCATCCGCTTCAGCGACGGCGTTATGTCCGCAATGATGTGACAATAAAACGGCGTATCGTCATCGATGTATCGAAGTGTCTCCCCATCATACTTCTGAGCAACACCAGAATTTCTCATTTGCTCGACGTATGACCTAACCTGCGTGATCGGGTTCTTTTCTAACGTGTAGTTGTCAATCTTTGGTCGCTTAAACTCGATGATGGTGATCGGTTGTGTGACGTCAGTATTTTGAAATCCTAGCCCCAGGTCAAAAATCGAAACATCTGGTCGATCGAGCGGATTATCGGGGTCTTTCAACTGGTCTTTTAGAGGTTTGTCTGAGTTAAAGTACGAAAAGAAAGCCAGCCTATCATCGACGATCCAAAGGTTATGGTCTTCGTAATCCAAGTCGTCAGTGGTGGACCGAAGCGGGCAAATTAGCTCGTGAACAACATTCTCATATTCAGAACTTTGAGTTTCCAGGTTTGTGTATTTCAAACTCTCTTCAAATACCTCGAGGATCAATTTCCGTTTCATCACATATTCGGCGAGAGAAGATACTGACTCCGCTTGAAGCCCGTTCACAAACTCCTTCGCTTTGTCCGAGATATCTGGCAGCTTTTTCTTCACAGATTTGCTGAATGACGATTTTCGACGGTTGTAACCTCGAAGCGATTGTCGCGATAGCTCAACGAAAATCTCTTCTTCTGACTGCTTGGATAAGTGCAATTGCTCCACGAAAGCGTCTGGTTCACGCGCTATGCTTAGAAAACGAGGGTGCTCGGTACGCAATGCCACGATGCGTGATCTCTGGCGCTCTCGTATTTCTTCAATTTCTGGCTCCAAGAACTCCTTTGCCAAGGCTTTAGCCTCATCAACAATGAGTTCTAGCTCCTCGTC
>JANSXJ010000321.1 GCA_024743015.1 Hyphomonas sp.
AGAATGGTACGCCGTCATCCGCATCGCCGTCGTCGCCCGGGGCGAGACCGACAAAGTCAAACACGCGTTGATCGTGCAAGTGGCTGGGTCGCACCGTGGAAAGGGCATGCGCCATGACCTGGCGAACCCCGGGTTTGCGGGTCTCCCAATCATCCAACATCTGCTTCATAGCCACACGCTGTAGCCCATCCTGCGAGCCGCACAGATTGCAAGGGATGATCGGAAATTTCATCGCCTGTGAGAATTTCTCGAGATCCGCTTCGGCGCAGGTGATGAGGGGCCGCAGCACCATGACGTCGCCCTCATCATTGAGCAGTTTTGGCGGCATGGCAGCGAGGCGACCACCATGTACGAAATTCATCATGAAGGTTTCGAGGGCATCATCGCGGTGATGCCCAAGTACGATTGCATCACAGCCTTCCTCGCGCGCGATACGGTAGAGAATTCCGCGCCGCAAACGTGAGCAGAGCGCGCAGAATGTCTGTGATTCCGGGATCTTGTCGGTGACGATGGAATAGGTGTCCTCGGTTTCTATCCGGTAATCGACACCGGTTTTGTCCAGCCACTCTGGCAAGACATGCTTTGGAAAGCCGGGTTGTCCCTGATCGAGATTGCAGGCGAGCAGATCAACCGGTAACGCGCCTTGCCATTGCAGGTCGAGCAGGACCGTCAGTAAGCCATAGCTGTCTTTGCCACCGGACAAGCAGACCAGCCACTTTGGGCGCTTCTCAGCTGAATGATCAATCAGTCCATACTTACCGATCACCTGCAAGGCATTGCGCGCCAGACGCTTGCGCAGCTTCTTGAAGCTGACGCTCTTCGGGACGTCCGCAAAGATAGGCGGGACGGTCGGAATTGATGCTGTATCTGCCATATCGCCGCCTATGCCATGAGCGGGCGTGGGCGACTAGAGCGTGAAGGCGGTTCCTGTTACGAAGACGCGTTAAGCTGCCTTTCGGCCAAGTCCGAAAAAGCCCTTCGATTTTTTCTGGGCTTTACGATCCAGTTTTTTGACGGATGCCGAGTATTTCTGATCGTTCAGACCATAATATTGCTTTGCGCTCATCCAACCGCTTCTTAGTGATGAGTGATTCGGAGCGTCCTCTGAATCCCGCGGTTTCAGCATATTATTCAGTTTCGGATTGTACTTCCGGATCAGGTCTTCTTCGATTTTCTGGCGCTTGTTTTCCGATCGGATACACAAATAGTGCCGTTCCGATGCGCCTTTCTTGCGGGCGTCTTCCCACCGCTCATGCCCGTCGAGACGACCCTGCAGGTTAGAGGCTTTGCCAATATAGATCGGCTTGAGGAAGAAAAACGCCGTGCGACGGACCATGACATAAATGCCGCCTGCATCGGGCAGCGCGTCGAGGGTCTTGGTGATCTTGAAGCGGTAGCGCCGGCTGCTTTCGCCGCGCCAGACATGCCAGCCATAAGGGATCATGGAGGGTCTCCAACCAATAAAGGTTAATAAAAACGTCTAATTGGTTAAGGCTTCGCTAAGCATGGCTTTGCGCACAGGTGCGAAACTGGTGCGATGGATCGGGCAAGGGCCAAGCGTCCGCAGGGCTTCGGCGTGTGCCGCGGTGCCGTAGCCCTTGTGACCGCCAAACCCATAGCCGGGATAACGCTCACAATATTGCTCCATCAGGCGGTCCCTTTCCGTCTTCGCCAGAATGGAAGCGGCAGAAATGGCGGGCTCTTTAAGGTCGCCCTTGATAATCGCTTCTGCGGGTGCGGGCAGGTCGTTGGGGAGCGCGTTGCCATCGATCAGAATGCGAGACGGTGTCTGGCCGAGGCCCGTGATCGCGCGTTGCATCGCCAGAAAAGTAGCTTCGCGAATATTGATCCGATCAATTTCGTCCGGCTCAGCATGCGCAACGCACCAGAATGCGACTTTTGACTTGATCTCAGGTTCGAGCGCAAACCGCTTCTTTTCGCTGATCTTTTTGGAATCTGTCAGACCGACAATTGGCTGCGACGGGTCGAGAATGACGGCCGCCGCTGTGACAGGGCCAGCCCAGGGGCCACGCCCGGCCTCGTCTACGCCGCAGATCAGGTCTATGTGTGTCATCAGACAAGACAACAATGATTCTGGAGGGTTGGGCCATGAGCGAACCATATGTGATTGAGATGAGCGAAACCGGCGGCGTTGAGGTCCTGGTCAAGACCCCGCGCGCCCCAAGACAGCCTGGACCGGGACAAGCATTGGTTCGCCAGACCGTTTCGGGCCTCAATTTCATCGATACCTATCACCGCACCGGTCTGTATCCGGTAAAGCTGCCTTTCGTGCCGGGGTCGGAAGGCGCGGGTGTGGTCGAATCGATAGGTGAGGGTGTGACGCATCTCGCGCCAGGTGATCGCGTCGCCTATCTCGGCTCCGGCACCTATTCGACCCACTATACCGGCGCAGCGGCGACTATGGTCAAGCTTCCAGACGGCGTCAGCGAAGAGACGGCTGCCGCGGTGCTCCTGAAAGGCCTGACCGCATGGATGCTGCTGTTTGAAGTGCGCCGCGCATCGCCGGGAGAAACGGCGCTGGTTTGGGCTCCTGTTGGCGGCGTGGGATCCCTGCTGGTGCCATGGGCGACATCGCTTGGTGTGCGGGTAATCGCCGTGACCTCCAGTGATGCCAAGGCCGACCGGGCGCGCGACCTTGGCGCAGAGAGTGTAGTTCTGTCGTCCGGCGACGTCGCCGCTGAGGTCAGGGCACTGACGGCCGGCGAGGGCGTTGATGTGTCCTATGACAGTGTTGGAAAGTCCTCTGCGCAGGCGACCCTGGACAGCCTGAAGCCTCGCGGCTGGTGGGTGAGTTACGGAAACGCGTCTGGCCCGGCTGATCCTGTCGCGCCCGGCGTGCTCGGCGCCAAGGGTTCGCTGGTTCTGACCCGGCCCGGCCTGTTCCACTTCATTTCAGATGCAGAAAGCATGCGCCGAGGCGCAGCTGCGCTCTTCGGAGCACTCAAAGCGGGAACGATTGAAGCCAGTATCGGTCAGACGTTTCCGCTCAGCGAGATCGCCAAAGCGCATCAGACGCTGGAAGCGGGAAAGACGATTGGGGCGACCTTGCTCGTGCCGTAGCTAAGGCGCGGTTTGGAGTTCCAAAAGCAGTGCCGGATCGATGTAAAAGTCTCCGCTGCGATCGTCACTGCCCGGGTTGCGCCATTTGACGGCCCAGTGCAGGTGCGGGCCAGTTGTGCGACCGGTATTACCGCTGGCGCCGAGGCGCGCACCCGCGGCGACCACGTCACCCGGGGACACGTCGACTTCAGACATATGCATGAAGACCGAGACCAAGCCGTCGCCATGGTCGAGAAAGACCGTGCCGCCTTCATAATAGAGATCCGGATCGCCGAGCGTGACGGTCCCCGCTGCGGGCGCGATGATTTCAGTTCCGGTTGGAATGGCAATATCATAGCCGCGATGGATCGATGTTTTCTCACAGACTTCACCATCCTTGCCAACGCCGATATATTTCCGGGCCGGTCCGAAAGGCGACGAGGCGGGGCCGTCAGACGGGCGCAGGAATCCAGTCCGCGCACCGGGACCGTCATGAAACGCTTTAAATGCGTCCTGTTTCTTCACCCAGCTGCGTGAGGCATGAGCCTTTTGCTCTTCTGTTCGCGCATCAACCTTGTCGCAGTCGAGCCCCTCAATCGTTCGAAAAGGATCGTCGCGGGCCGTCAGCGTCACCGTCTCGGCGGGAATGTCGTGTTCTATCGATGACACAATCAGGGTCAGCGTTTCAGCGCGTTTCAATCCGATTGTTGCGACGCCGTCCGCATTGACCGGAACATCGCGGCGCGCTTCGCCATCAGGGCCGGACACGCGTAGCGTGCTACCAGCAGGCGCTGTACAGAGCAGCAACCCGCCCTGAACGGCGAGACCGTCGCAGGCAATTGGCTGCGTTTCTGCGGTGCCCGTTCCAGGCAATCCCATCCAGACGAAGAAGGCGAGCAGCCCGTCTCTCAAAAACATCTAGGCTTTGCCGCCCATACGAGTCGCAGCCGCAGCGGCATCAATATAGGCTTCCTGATGGTCGACGCTCCAATAACGGAGCGCAGCGATCGGAATCTTGCGGGCTGTGACCGCACAGATCACGTAATCCCCAGGACTTAAAAGTTCGAGATCGGCATCAAGGTAGCGGATCTTCGCCTCACCGGGCTGTCGGTCGGTTTTCTTAAGCATGGCCGCATAATGCCCGATCCACTAGGGAAAGGGAAGATGAGAATTCATACAGAAGTTTTTGCTTTGTTCTCGTGAACAAATGTGGTACATAAGTCACAGCTGGCGGCTCGGGGCCATTCTTCGCCGAGTATGTTATAGACGAAAAGGAACGACTCATGTCCAAACCCAACCTGCAACTCGTGGATAAGGATTCCGGCGTGGATAAGCAGAAAGCTCTCGAAACGGCACTTGCCAATATTGACCGTGCCTTTGGCAAAGGCTCAGTGATGCGCCT
>JANSXJ010000043.1 GCA_024743015.1 Hyphomonas sp.
CACATCAGCGACGCTGACCGAGCGACCCAAATCGTGCGCAAAAACGGCAAGCTTTTCCGTCTCCGCATTCGCAAGACTGCGATGCCCTGGCAAGCCTCCGACAAATTCCGATAGCGCGTCGGGATCGATCTCGACGTTTCGTGATTGCAGGAAGGATCGGACAAGCTCTGACATGTCCGCATCGCTGTCGGAAAACAGATGCAACGCTGCCGCATTCGGCGCAGCTTCGAAAGCGGTGCGCAGTTTTGACCGTGTGTTGAGGCTGCCATTCTGCAAGACGAGTTTGGCGGCTACGCGTTCCGGAGGGAATTCGAGCACCTCCTTCATCAGCGAGAAGAGCTTTTCCCCCTTGGTGCGGATTCGGATAATCGTGCCTTCGCCCAAAAGAGAAACCGCTTCGAGCGAATCGAACAGGATGGCGGGTTCGCGTTTCACCTCGTCCTCGTCCAGCGTCAGGACAGTCGCGGGTTCATCTTTCATCCAGGCCTTGATGAGCGCGTTCGCAGCATCGGCGACGACGCCTTCATCATCGCCAAAGATCAGGGCAAACGGACAGGCGGGATCGGGCTTCTTGGCAAAACGCTCCGCACGATTGCCCTGCAGCTTCATTCGGCGCTCGCGGTCTTGATGCGCAAATCATCAGCGATGCGCCGGGCCAGAAGCAGCATAGCGCGGTCCGTGGCATCAATCTGTGCTGTAATATCCGAGAAGGGTGCATCTGGAACCAGGAAGCTGGTCTCAGCGGAGGATCGGCCTGAAATGGCTGTTCCCGCATATGCAAACACATAGTCTGCCCGAACGATGATATCGGTTCGCGTCGCCGCTTCATCCGGTTGTAGCGCCAGACGGCCAATCCGCTCATCCAGTTCGATTTCGAGACGGCCCGGAGCTTCTATCCCAGGCAGGCCAGGCGCCAACTCCTGTAACAAGGCCTTGCGCAGGGCGTGACCGGCGCGTCCATCGATCTGGCCGACCTGTATGTTCCCAGTCGATGCATTGTTCGCATAGAGCGGCGTAAATCCACAGGCGGAAAGCGTCAGGGCCAGAAGAGCGATTGCAAACTGTCTCATCACACTACGATATTCACGATCCGGCCTGGAACCACAATCACTTTCTTGATGTCTTTGTCAGCAATGAAAGCCTGCAATGCCGGGAGTGAGAGGGCAGCTGCCTCGACGTCTTCCTTGCTCGCGGTCTTGGCAACGGAAATCTCGGCTCTCCGTTTGCCGTTGACCTGAATGGGCATGGTCACGCTGTCTTCAACGAGCAGGGACGGATCGATTTCTGGCCAGGCAGCAGCTGAACAAAGCCCCTCGCCATCGATCAGTGACCAGCACTCTTCGGCCAGATGCGGCATGAATGGAACGAGGCACCGCGCCAGCATGTAAGCGCCTTCAAAACGGGCATAGAGCAGGTCATTGCCGCCCTGCTCAGCCTTTTTCAAAGTGCTGACCCATTCGTGGATCGTTGCGATGGCGGAGTTGAACCGAAACTCCTCAATCGCCTTGTCGATGGCGTGAACCGCTTTGTGCGATGCCCGGCGCAGCGCCGTTGCGACGTCGCTGTCGGAAGGCTCGCCATCACGCGGCTCCTCGCTCAGCGTGTTGAAGATCCCCCACACGCGCTGCACGAAGCGCCCTGCGCCTTCAGCGCCGGACTGCGTCCATTCAACATCGCGCTCGGGCGGACTGTCGGACAGGACGAACCAGCGCGCCGTGTCCGCACCAAATGTTCCAATGATGCTGTCGGGGTCGACCGTATTCTTCTTCGACTTGGACATTTTTTCGATCGGGCCAACCGTAACCGGCATACCGGTGCCAATCTCAAACCAGGCATCACCTTTCTGCTCGAGCTCAGCGGGTGGTAGCCATCGGCCATCCTCGGACTTGTAGGTCTCGTGCGTCACCATGCCTTGCGTAAACAGGCCTGCGAACGGTTCGCCGCTTGGCAAGTCAACTTCGCCGACATCTCGCATCGCCCGGGTAAAGAAGCGCGCATAGAGCAAGTGCAGGACGGCGTGCTCAACCCCGCCGACATATTGATCGACCGGCAACCAATAGGCCCGCTCTTTCGGATCATCGACGCTAGCGAAGCGGGTGAAATACCAGCTGGAATCATTGAACGTATCGAGCGTGTCGGTCTCGCGCTGCGCCGCTTTTCCGCAGGTGGGGCAGTCGACTTCTTTCCAGGTCGCATGATGTACGAGAGGATTGCCCGGCTTGTCGAAGCTGACATCATCAGGAAGCTTCACAGGCAGATCTGCGACAGGGACCGGCACGATGCCGCAATCCGCGCAATGGATGACCGGAATCGGGCAGCCCCAATAGCGCTGGCGAGAAACACCCCAATCACGCAGACGATAATTCACAGTGCCCTGGCCGAGGCCCATTTCCTCGATCCGGGAAATCGCGAGCGAAATTGCCTCGTCGACAGGTTTGCCATCCAGGAAACCCGAGTTCATGATCGAGCCCGGCCCGGTATAGGCAGCGTCCATGTCCGTGCCTTGGCCGGAGCTCACCCAGGCCTCTGACGCGGCGTCTTTGTCAGACGGCTTCACCACAGGCAAAATGGGAAGGTCATATTTGCGGGCGAAGTCGAAATCGCGCTGGTCATGAGCCGGGCAGGCAAAGATCGCCCCGGTGCCATAGCCCATGAGCACAAAATTCGCGACATAGACCGGCAAGTCGCGGCCTTCGATGAAAGGATGCGAGACGGTAAGGCCCGTGTCGAAGCCCATTTTCGGGGCTTTCTCGATGTCGGCTTCCGAGGTTCCGACCTTGGCGCATTCGGCGCGAAACTCGGCCAGATCCGTATTCGTTTCAGCCATCGCGATGGTTAAGGGATGATCTGGCGACAGCGCGACAAAGCTCGCCCCGAACAGCGTGTCCGGGCGGGTGGTGAAAATCTCAATCCCGGACTCGTGATCTTGAGGCGCCTCTCCCGCCCATTCAAACCGCATCTGCAAGCCTTCAGACCGACCGATCCAATTGGCCTGCATGGTCCGGACTTTCTCCGGCCAGCGATCAAGCTTCTGAACTTCCTCAAGCAAGTCTTCAGCATAGTCGGTAATGCGGAAGAACCATTGCACCAGCTCGCGCTGCTCAACCGGGGCACCAGAGCGCCAGCCCTTGCCATCAATCACCTGCTCATTGGCGAGCACAGTGTTATCGACCGGGTCCCAATTCACTTTGGCGTTCTTCTGATAGACCAGCCCCTTATCCATGAATTTCAGGAACAGGCGCTGCTGCTCGCCATAATAGTCTGGGTCGCAGGTTGCAAACTCGCGCGACCAGTCGAGCGACAAGCCAAGCTTCTCGAACTGGGCTTTCATCGCAGCGATGTTCTGATAGGTCCAATCGCCCGGATGAACGCCCTTCTCCATGGCTGCGTTTTCCGCGGGCATTCCGAAAGCGTCCCACCCCATCGGGTGCAAGACGTTGTAGCCTTTGGCTTTCTTGTGCCGCGCCACCACGTCGCCCATGGCATAGTTGCGGACATGCCCCATGTGCAGCCGCCCAGACGGATACGGGAACATTTCCAGGACATAGGCTTTTGGCATATCGCCCGCGTCAGCAGGTGACTTGGCTTTGAAGAGCTCAGCCTTTTCCCAGGCTTCACGCCACTTGGGTTCCGCCTCTTGCGGATTGTATCTTGAGGCCATGGCCTCCCCCATAAATTTTTAAACTAGTCGAGTTCGGAGGCTTTGAGATTGCGCGCCCGTGATAGGATCGCGTTCTCAAGCTGGATGCCAGTCTCTGGATCGGCATCCGCATCGACCCAGGTTCCATCCTGATTCACTTGCCGGAACACGGAGACTTTCACCCCGTCCGCACGCAAGCGGGAATCAAGAATATAAACCGTCGCCTTGACGCGCTCATCCGGAGCACTCTCGAACGCGCGCCAATCATAAATGATCGTGCCGCCATAGGGATCCGCTGTCACCAAGGGTAGCGAATCGAGCGTATCAAGGCTGGCACGCCAGAGGTACGGGTTCGCGCCGCCGGTAATTTCCTCAACCACGCGGGTTTCGACATTATTGTTGCCGCCGCCGAAGACACAGCCAGATAGCGCGACTGCGCCAAAAGCTGCTGTGATCAGGGTTGATACTGCCTTCATATTGTCATTTCCCGTTGGCAAGGTCTTGTTGAACAACAGTCTCTATAGCACCTGAAACTGAGCCTGCCAGTGCCGATATGCGATCAGGTCCGCCCCAGCCGAAGGAAGTCCCACATTATGAGACACGTCTACATAATCGCCCCGTGTCTGCTGCTGGCATTACCGGGCTATGCGCAAAGCGGCGCCCCGCTCGAAACAGAGTTCGAGCTCGAATCTGTAACCGTGGTGACGCCTCTCTCTGATGCTGACTCCGAAGTTGATACAGAGACCGTGCTCGGCGAGCTCTCTCTCACAGGTCAATCAGAAAAAGTGCTCGAGAGCGGCCTACGCATTCGCGCGCGAGGGGCCTTGAGACTGCAGCGGGATCACCCAACGCGTCCTGGCGGAACCGGCGGGTTCGGTAATGATCCATTGGCCGCGACTGGCGCATTCTCTGGCTTGTCGCCGGCCCCGCTCATCACGGCGAGCGATCTGCGCGCTCGGCTCGAGACGGCATACCTGCAAGTTGATGGTGGATATGGAGAAGTGCGGATCGGAAAAGACTCGGGCGTGGCCAACCGATTTTATGAAGGTGCAAAGTCAGTGCTGTCACATGGACGGCTCGATTCCTCTTTGCTGGATCCCACCGGCCTTTCGACGGTTCGGACACGCAATGACCTGACCGGTCCGAGCGCTAAATTTTCTTATGCAAGTCCGCGCCTGATCGGCGTCCGCGCGGGCGTGAGCTTTACGCCAGAAGCCGACGCAGACGGCCTCGATCGACGGCCAGCCTCGAGCGCGAGCGGACTCGCCCCTGAGACGCAAAATGCAATCGAACTCGCCTTGAACGCGAGTCGGCGTTTTCGCGACTCAGGCGTTCGTGTCGATGTCGGGCTCGGCTGGGCAAGCGGAGATGTGCCTGCGACCGCCTTGACGCCGCAATACGGCAGTATCGAATCCTGGTCGGCGGGCACCCGGATCGAGAAAGATGACTGGACGTTTGGAGCCTCCTGGCTGTCGTCGGACAATGGCCTGCCTGAAAGCGACTATTCTGCCTGGAGCACAGGCCTGCACAAGGAAGCTTACAACACTGAATTTTCTGCAGAATATGGCGAATCCACAGATGATGGCGTGGGTCTCGACTCGCAAAGTTGGCGGATCGGCGCGGCCCGCCAGGTCACACCCGACACACGGCTTGCGATCGCTTATCTCCAGGACGAGATTGAGACCCCTCTCCGGCAACAGCGCTCTGAGGGCATTGTTGTCGAAATCACACTCTCACAAAAAATTGTCCGGATAACTGGAAATTAAGGTTCTATTAACTGAAGTGACTGCTATCTAGTGCGCAGGAGTGTCTAAAAATGCGCGTTCTTGCGGCATCTCTCGTAATGTTTGGTGGCTGCGCCCTTCCGGCGATGGCCCAGCAAGCCGTGCCTGAAATGCCTGCGCCCACGATCTCCGAAACCGATCAAGCTGAGCCGGACTGGTTCCAGAAGTTCAGCCTCAATGGCGCAAATCTCGATTCGCCTATCTGGCAGTCCAGCCCTGCACAAACTTTCAACCTCGCCTGGATCAAAGGGGATCGTTGGAGTCTCAGCCTGGATCTGACATCACGTGGCGAGGGCTCGCCGCTCCCGCGCGAGGAAATGCTGGCCGAAGCTGAATTCCGCATCACCCCTCGTATCTCGGTTGGCGGTGAGCTGACAATCGGTGCTGAGGAACTTGATGACACGGCACAGTGGGAAGATCAGGAAATCGAAGCTGGCATCCGACTTCGCTCCGCTTTCAAATTCTAGGCTTTAGCGCCTTTTTTACCCCCGCCATAAGCCGGATCTGCTTGCGCGGATGTCTCATCTAACGGCCAACGCGGACGTGCAGCGAAGGCCAGACCTGTCTCATCAACCAATCCTGTCGCTAGCCTCTCGGCCCCCGCCAGAGCGATCATCGCGGCATTATCCGTACAGTGTCTGAGTGGCGGGGCGATCAGCATCGCCCCAGCGTCTTCGGCAACCATCTCCAGCGCAGCCCGGATCGTCTTATTGGCCGCCACGCCGCCAGCTACCACGAACCGTATCGCACCATCATGCCGGCCCTTAAAGTCTTCAAGCGCGCGTTTTGTTTTACCAGACAGACAATCTGTGACCGCTCGCTGGAAGGACGCGCAAAGATCCGCTCGCCCCTGATCGTCGAGGGATTCGTTCTCCACAACCCTTGCTGCAGCGGTTTTCAACCCGGCGAAACTGAAATCGAGGTTGGGGCGATTGAGGAGCGGACGCGGCAATTCAAAGCGCGCTGGATCCCCCTGCATCGCCAGGCGCTCAACAGCCGGGCCGCCCGGAAACCCAATACCGAGCGTCTTCGCGAGCTTGTCAAAGGCCTCCCCCGCCGCGTCGTCAATTGTCGATCCGAGCCGGCGGGAAGAGCCCAACCCGGTAACCTCCAGAAACTGACAATGCCCGCCGCTGACCAGCAATAACAAATACGGGAACGGACACGTTTCTCCGAGTCTGGGCGACAGCGCGTGACCTTCCAGATGATTGATTGGAATGAATGGCTTCCCTGCGGCCATCGCTAGCGCTTTGCCGGTCATCATCCCGACCATCACACCGCCGATCAAGCCAGGTCCGGATGTCGCTGCTATGCCGTCCACCTCGGCCAGTGACAAACCGCTATCTTCAAGCGTCGCCGCGATCACTCTATCTGTGATATCAGCATGGGCCCGGGCCGCGATTTCAGGAACGACCCCGCCATAGGGCGCATGTTCATCGATCTGACTGTGTACTTTTTCTGCCAGGATCTCGATCGTACCGCCCGGTCCGCGCCTCAGCACGGCCGCAGCAGTTTCGTCGCAGCTGGTCTCAATCCCCAGAATGATCACATAGTCAGACATGGCGCGGATATAGACAGTTCGATGCCGACTTGAAACCGCCTCAGTCCAGCAAGGCTGACTTGAGTTGGGGAATCCAGGCTTCGGCTTCAACGTCGTAGGCTTTCAATTCACCGGCGAAATCCCAGTAACACCAGGACATGCCGCGCGCCTCAATTCCTTTGCGCAAGGCCCTCGTCCATCGCGCACGCTGGCGGACGGGAACGTTCTGGAACACGCCAAACTCTCCAACAAAGACCGGCATGCCGGATTCTGACTGCACCGCTTGCGCCGCATCCAGGCGACGTTTCATTTCCGCTCTGTCACTCCTCGAGCCCCATTTCAGGCCGGTTTCTTCACGGTCCGTCCAATGAGCGCCCTGATGCGTAAAATCGAAAGGGATGTAATCATGATAGGTCAGCATGACCCGATCCGCGGTGACAGGCCGTGAGTCAATCAGCGCTTCCAATTGCCCCCAATCCGCCGTCCCGAGAATCACCCAGCGATCAGGGTGGTCTTGCCTGATACGCTCCAGCAACCGCGCATTGAGGGCATCCGTGCGCCCCACGGTCATCTTTCGGTGCGGCTCATTAATTGTCTCAAAAATGAGATTCTCTGGCGCGCCTGCATAGTGCCGCGATAGCTGATCCCAGAGCCCCTCCAGGCGGGGTTCATTTCGATCCGGATCGCTGTTGAGTTCGGAGAAATGGTGGACATTGACGATAATATTGAGGCCGATCTCACTCGCCCAACCAATAATTTCGTCGACCCGCGCGAGCATCGCTGGATCAATTGTGTAAGGCGCTTCGCGTTCCGCGTGGACCGTCCATCGAACCGGTAGCCTGATCGTGTCGAATCCAGCCTGTTTCAATCGAACGAGATCCGAACGCCGTACGGTATAGCCCCACTGGCCCTCATACACAGCTTCCAGGGCGCTCCCCATATTCATACAACGCGAGATCGGAGACTCGACCACGGGATGCGAGTGCGACCCCACATCGCTGACATTAACGCAGCCCGCCAGGACCAGCCCCAGCGCCATCAGCACCTTGCGCATATTGTCTCTCCTGCCGCCCCCGGCTTGCGCGCCGAATAGATCAACCTTAGCTGGACTCAACACAGATTTGGAGCCGGGATGTCAAGCGCTATCACTGTCCGAATAGGAACGCGGGGCTCGCCGCTGGCGCTGTACCAGGCCAATTTGATTGCCTCTGAGCTGGCGCGGGTCAGCGACGGTACCGTGCGCGGCGAGATCGTGACATTCACGACAAAAGGCGACCAGCTCACCTCCGAGCGTTTGATCAATTCAGGCGGCAAAGGTCTGTTCACGCGCGAGATCGACCGGGCCGTGGATACGGGCGAAGTGGATCTCGGAGTACACAGCCTGAAAGACGTGCCCAGTGTTTTGCCCGATGGTCAAAGTCTGATCGCCTATCCTGAACGCGAAGACCCGCGAGATGGCTTCCTGACTGCGAACGGGATCACACGCCTGCAGGACCTGCCGGAAGCCGCGGTACTCGGAACTGCGAGCCTGCGCCGGGAATCGCAAGCGCTGGCTTTGCGTCCCGACTTGAAAGTCATCCCGTTTCGCGGGCGTGTCGAAACCCGGATCGAGAAACTCGAACGCGGCGAAGCCGACGCTACATTCCTCGCCATGGCTGGGCTGAAGAGACTTGAGTTGGCCGATCTCGCACACCCCGTGGCGATGCGCGATATGCTGCCGGCGGCGGGTCAGGGGATTATCGCCGTTGCCGCACGCGATGGCGCGCTGAATGCGGAGGTTGAGAGCGCGCTCGCTGAAATCGATCACGGAGCCACCCGCGCCGTGGCGACGGCGGAGCGCGCTTTTCTCGCCGAGCTCGACGGATCGTGCCGAACAGCCATGGCCGCGCAATTGCAGAATGTTGACGGCACCTGGCGTCTGCGCGGGGAAGTCCTGACACCGGACGGCCAGACCAAGTGGACCGCTCTTGGTGAAGCGCTGCTCTCTGCGGGCCTGGAAGATCTGGCCGCGATGGGACGCAGCATCGCCGAAGAGATCCGCGAGCAGGCGGGTGGTGACCTGCCAGTGTTCACTGACTGATTGATCGACATGAGCGCGACCTCTTTGCCCATCCTGATCACCCGCGCCGAGCCGGGGGCAAGCGAAACCCAGCAGCGGATTGAAGCGCTTGGACTGCAGGCCGTGAAGACACCGGTTCTGACGATCCAGCCGCGTGCGGATGAACTCCTTCCCGACCCACAATCGCTCTCTGGCCTGGTCTTTACGAGCGCCAATGGGGTTCGCGCATTTGTTGAGAGATCGGCTGATCGAAGCCTCGCGGCCTGGTGTGTTGGTCCCGCGACAGCGAACGCGGCGCGTGATGCCGGGTTTGGGACGGTGCATGAATCCGCCGGCAATGCCGTGGATCTCGCAGATTTTATCGCGCGACGCAGCGTCCCCGCGCCCGCCCCTTTGCTTCACGTGGCCAATCACGCCGCGAAAGGCGATCTCAAGCAGACTCTGGAAGCGCATGGATTTCGCGTCACGTTCGCGCCGCTCTATGAAATGCGGGTGGCCGACGCGCTTTCAAGCCCGGCTGTTCAGGCCTTGCGCGCGGTAGAGCCTGCAATTGTGCTCATTCATTCAGCCAAAGGCGGCGAAGCGTTTGTTCGCCTATGTGAGGATGTGCGCCTTCAGAATCTGATCGCCATCGCCATATCCGAAAATGCAGCGCAGTCCTTGATGGCCTTGTCACTCAGCGAGACCCGGATCGCATCTCAGCCAAATGAGGACGGACTGTTCGATGCGTTAGCAACTGTAATTGCCACACTTTCGGCCTGAAGCGACACGATATAGAGTGCGATTCACGGCTATATCGGAGACCTGCTCATGACCTCATCATCCCTGCCACCTGAAACGGGGGATGATCTGCCGATTGATGCGGAATTCGAGCCAGCGGAGATCAAGCCTGATCAAGAAAAACCCCAGGGCCGCGGGCCGGGCTGGGCCGCCTTTGGCGGGGTTGGCGTGTTAGCGCTTGCTGGATTCGCGCTCGCGGCCGCCAGTTCTGGCCTGATCCCGGGCTTCCAACCTGGCGCCAGCAAAGTCGCAGCCCTGGAAACCCGCCTCGATGCGTTCACCACAACGCAAGTCTCCGCCGCTGAACGCGCTGTCAGCCAGGACGCGGAGATCGCTGCACTCAAAGGTCGCGCCGACAGCCTGCGCGCCGATCGCACCCGCACGGTCACCGATATACGCGCGATCCGAGACGAAATATCGAGCGTGCAGGAGGATATTGAGATCCTGAAGCGCGCCCGCGTGGCGTCGCTCGCAGAAGCGGCAGAGACCGCCGAGAGCGACCCAGCCGGAGTGGACACATCTGCGCTTGAAGCCAGAATCACAGCGCTCGAAACCGCCGTCGTGGCACAATCCGATGGATACACTTTAGCAATCGAGCTGCTCGAATCCCGGCTTGATACGCTGGAGGAAAAAGCCGGAACAGAGTCCCTCACCGCGACCGCGGCCACCAATAATCGCACGGAAGCGGCGCTGGCACTCTCGGCCATTGAAGCGGCGGCGCGGCGCGGACGCCCGTTCCTGTCCGCCTACCAACGCCTCAATACAGCGATACCTGATAATGGCGCGGTCCGAAGCTTGTCCTCTGTCGCGTCCAAAGCAGTGCCCACACGCGCAGATCTGACAGCCACCCTTCCCGCGCTGATTGATGCCGCGCTCGACCAGGAGGCACGGACGAGTCGCGGCGGATCTGGCTGGATGCGCGATCTGTTCGGCGATGGCATTCAGGTCCGCCGCAAGGATGCGGTGACGACGCGTGACTATTTGGATCTTGCCACCGCCGCGCTCGATGCTGGAGAACTGGCTGAAACGATTGAATATATCCGCGCCATCGATGCCGATCTTCAGCCTGTCTTCACAGATTGGCTGCTAAATGCGGAAGATCGACATCTCTTGGAAGAGACCCTGGAGGCCCTGCGCCTCACAATGATTGCGGAAGAGCGCCCATGATCATCCTGTTCTTGATCATATTGCTGATTGTCCTGGCGGGCATTTTTGTGATGTGGGCTTCGCGCCTACCCGGCGGCCTGATTCTCGATCTCGGCGGCGGCACCGTCTACGAGTTTGAGATCGTCTGGGCTTTGCTGGCAATCCTTCTCGTTGGCGCGGCAATGGCGCTGATCTGGTCCTTGCTGACGGGCCTCGTGACGCTGCCCAGCCGGTTCAGCCGGTCTCGCAAGGCCTCAAAGGTCAAGGCGGCGAATAAGGCCCTTGCTGACGGGTTGCTCGCGGCTGAAGCCGGTGACGCCGATTTGGCCAAGAAACTGTCCAAGAAAGCCGCCCAGCACGCCGATGATGACCGATTGAAACTGCTACTTGAAGCCCGCGCGTCCGAGATTTCGGACGACTGGTCCGGGGCCGAGCGCGCCTGGGGACAGCTAGCCCGCCTGCCGGGTGGACAGCTAGCGGGACTGCGCGGGGCAGCCTCGGCTGCGAGTGCCCGCGGTGACAGTATCTCAGCTGAGGCCCGCACCCGCGAAGCGCTTGAAATGAAATCTGGCGCGGATTGGCCGTTCAACGCCCTTTTTGACAGCCAGGTGGCGACCGGGAACTGGAACGAAGCGCTGAAAACCCTCGCTGCAGGTGAGAAGCGTGGACAGATCCGTGGTGAGAGTCTTCGCCGTCGTCGCGCCGTACTCTACACCGCGCAAGCCGCTGCGCTGCAGCACAATGAGCGCAAGGAATCGCAACGCCTGCTGGCTGAAGCGATCCGCTCCGCTCCATCCTTCCCGCCAGCCGCCTGGCATGGCGCGCGGCAGTTGATGATCGATAATAAGATCAAAGCTGCCCAAGGCGTTCTGGAACTTGGCTGGAAAGCGCGGCCGCATCCGGCCCTCGCACAGCTCGTGCGGCGTCTCGACAGCAGCGCCACACCGGCCATGATCGCGCAACGCCTGAAGGCGCTTGCGGCGGCAAACCCGGACCACCGCGAAAGCAGGATCCTTACCGCCGAACTCGCAATGCAAGACCGCGACTGGCTTGGCGCAGTCAAAACGCTGGCTCTGCTGGTGGAAGAAAAACCGACAGCTCGTCTTTGTTTACTGCTGGAAAAAGCGCTTCGCGGCTATGGTGACCTGACCGAAGCTGAACGGTGGGGTCGGATGGCCGTCACTGCGGCGCGCGAACCGGAATGGTCGGACATGGATCCACGCGGCACCGCCTTCCAGTACGCCGCACGCGACTGGTCACGTCTGGTCTATGCCTTCGGAGATGCCGGAAACCTGGTCCATCCGCGCTATGAGTCATCCGAGCGTGAACTGGACGCCAGCCGCCCGATTGCCTTGCCCGCACCGGGATCCAGCCCGTCAGAGCCGAAGGCGCCCAAAACCGAGGTGGTGACGCCGCCGCTCGACTATGTGCCAAGCGAAGACTAGGTCCACAGCGCAAAACGGCTCAATCTGTCCAGACACTTTTCCTGCCTGAAATGCCTTCCATAACGACATTGTCATCCCTATCTATGCGAATTCGCGATAGGGACTATTCGCGATTGAGGGAAAGACGCTGCCGATGATCGGGGCTATGACCCTCACCAACGATAGAACTGGAACAGATGCTTTGACTTTGAAGGTCTGTGAAAGGGATAAAGGAGGACCAAGATGGCCAATCCAACTGCGAGCCGCGCGCTCACGCTGAGCCCCGAACAGGGCCTTAGTCGATACCTCTCAGAAATCAGAAAATTCCCGATGCTGGACAAGGACGAGGAGTTCATGCTCGCCAAGCGCTGGCAAGAACACGAAGATTCCGAAGCCGCTGAAAAGATGGTGACGTCTCACCTGCGCCTGGTGGCCAAGATCGCGATGGGCTATCGCGGCTACGGCCTGCCAATGGCTGAGGTCATTTCAGAAGGCAATGTCGGCCTGATGCAATCGGTGAAGAAGTTTGACCCCGACAAGGGCTTCCGTCTCGCGACTTATGCGATGTGGTGGATCCGTGCGAGCATTCAGGAATACATCCTGCGCTCCTGGAGCCTGGTGAAACTCGGCACCACAGCTGCGCAGAAAAAACTGTTCTTCAATCTCCGCCGCATGAAAGGTGAGATTGATGCGCTCGACAATGCGCAGCTCAAGCCGGAACAGGTGAAACATATCGCCGACAAGCTGAACGTCTCAGAAAAGGACGTCATCTCCATGAATGGCCGGATGAGCGGCTCAGACGCCTCGCTTAACGCCCCGATGGGCGCTGAAGGTGATATGGAGTGGCAGGACTGGCTCGAAGATGACGAGCCCAATCAGGCCGAAGAGTTTGCCCGCACCCAGGAATTCGATGCCCGCATGGAATTGCTGCAGACGGCCATGGCTGATCTGTCCGAGCGCGAACAGCACATCCTGCAGGAACGCCGACTGACAGATGAGCCGAAGACGCTGGAAGAGCTGTCCGAGGTTTACAATGTCAGCCGCGAGCGAATCCGTCAGATCGAAGTGCGGGCGGTTGAGAAACTGCAAAAAGCGATGCAGAAAATGGCCAAGGAACAAGGCCTGCCATCGGGGGTATAAGCCAGTTGAATGGTTTAAATCTCATCCAGATAACCGACAGGGGCGATCCACGGATCGCCCCTTTTGTTGGTGTCCGCGAGCGCGATCTGACGGGCGGTGTAGATGGGCGGTTCATTGTTGAGGGTAAAGTTCCACTGCACATCCTGCTGACGCGCTCGCGGTTTGCGGTGGAAAGCCTGTTCTTATGTGAAACCCGGTTGGAGCCGCTGGCAGACATCCTCGCCAATATGCCGGAGGGCGTACCGGTCTACACCGCCTCGCAGGATTTGATGGATCAGGTGGTTGGATTTCCTATCCATCGCGGTGTCCTCGCCTGCGCGCGCAAAGGCGAAACGATTCCATTGGGCGCTCTGCTCTCAGATCCGGACGCGCGGACTCTCCTGATGCTCAATCAGATCTCCAATCATGACAATGTTGGCGCGGCGTTTCGCAATGCCGCGGCGTTTGGCGCGGACGGTGTGATCCTCGATAGTGGATCTTGTGATCCGCTCTATCGCAAGTCGATCCGGGTTTCGTCGGGAAGCACGCTTTGGTTGCCATATCATCATGGCGGCAACGGAGTTGACCAGATTGCAGCGCTGAAAGCGGCAGGGTTTGCGATTTGGGCGATGACGCCGCGAACCGAGGCTCGCCCGCTCTCAGAGCTCAAGCGGCCTGATAAACTTGCCATCCTACTCGGCGCCGAGGGACCCGGTTTACCTGACGCGTTGATTGCTGCGTGCGAACCGGTGCGGATCCCAATGCGCGCGGACTTTGATAGTGTTAATGTCGCGACCGCTGGTGCGATTGCCCTATCGCATGTATTCAAGCCAGGCTAACGCTCGGAAACGAGAGAAACGGGAGTTTCGATGCGCTATATCGTGACCGGAGGTTATGGTTTTATCGGCTCGAGTGTCGTCCGCCAGCTCCACGCTGCAGGACACGAAGTGTTCAATCTCGACAACAAGACCTATGCGGCCAATCCGGACGCCATCGCCGCCTGTGAAGTGCAGAACGTGCATGCCTGTATCACCGACCGACAGGCCGTCGTCGCCCTGTTCAAGGCCGCACGTCCCGATGCCGTGATCCACCTCGCAGCGGAAACGCATGTCGACCGCTCGATTGATGGCCCCAGCGCGTTCATGAAGACCAATGTAGACGGCACATTCAATCTCCTGGAGGCGGCGCTGGCCTACTGGCAGGAAAACGGTCAAGCCGACGCGTTCCGCTTTGTCCACGTTTCGACAGATGAAGTTTTCGGCGATCTCGGCCCGGGAGATCCGCCCTTTGACGCACATTCGCCCTACAAGCCATCTTCGCCCTATTCGGCGTCCAAGGCGGCGAGTGATCATCTCGTGCGCGCCTGGCAGCGCACATATGGCCTGCCGACCGTGATCACAAATTGCACGAACAATTACGGGCCTTGGCAGAATGCTGAGAAACTGATCCCGACGGTGATCCGCAAAGCCGTTCTAGGCGCGCCCATCCCGATCTATGGAGATGGCAAGAATGTGCGGGACTGGCTTTATGTAGAAGACCATGCGCGCGGACTGATCGACGCTTGCACCGCGCCCGCGGGATCGACGCTGCTCTTCGGTGCCCGTGCGGAGCGTAGCAACCTCGATCTCGTGAAAACAATCTGCGCGCTGCTGGACGAGATAAGACCTGGACCGGCGTCTTACGCGGATCAGATCGAGTTTGTCACGGATCGCAAGGGCCATGATCGGCGCTATGCCATCGATCCTTGCAGTGCGGAGCAGGTAATTGGCTGGTCACCGCAGCGCAGCTTTGAACAAGCACTGAAAGAGACGGTGAGCTGGTATCTTGATACACTGCCGCCAGACCTCAGCGACGCAGACGACCGGCTAGGTCTCGCGCGGGCTTAGTCGCCGGTTTCGCTCTGTCCGCGTGTCAGCCGTCGGATCGTCTCCGCAACATCATCCCCGAAGGCATGGTGCGGCATGTGTCCGCCATCGGCGAGCTTGACCAGCTCAAGCCCGTCAACCTGATGCTTCAGTTTCCCGACATGCAGTGGCGGGCTGATGACCGTGTCGAGCGCACCGGAGAACACGACAGTCGGGACCTTGATCTCGTCATAGCGCGATTGCTGCGCCGCAAGTTGCTCGCGCAAACCATTCACATCTTTCGCGTTGGCCGCGAAGTTGGAAGGCCGAAACAGCAGGCCGATCCCCGAATTGTCGAAATACGCGTCTGGTGCTGGTTTGGGCGAGAACACATTGGTGATGCCATTTCGAACCTGGCTCGGGCCAACGATCGGTACCAGTTGAGTAAACGCCGGACCCATCACGGGATGTGACGCATACTTGTTGTACCAGGCCTCGCCGCCGCCCCCCCAATCATGAGATACCGGCGCGAGCAGAACCAATCCGTCGACCAATTCAGGATGATCCAGCGCCAGACGAAGCGACACCGCGCCGCCAAAGCTGTGGCCGACAATGACAGCTTTCTCTCCTGGCGCGAGCGTTTTCAACGCGCCCGCTACCTGCGCAGCCTGTACCGCAAGCTCATCTGCGTCGGCCAGACGCTCAGAATGACCATGCCCTGGTCGGTCCACCATTAACACGCGATGGCTGTCTGCGAGGCGGGGCGCCAGCGACCAGTCAAACTCGCGAGCATTGGCCGAAGCGCCGTGGATCATGACCACGACTGGGCCTGAATCTCCTTGCTGCAAGACATGCACATCGGCGCCATTGACCTCGACCAAAGTGCCGGATGCGGGATGTTGCTTATTTATGCGGCTTGCATAGAGCGCGCTGTTCACGCAGGCGCCAAGCCCTCCTACAATCAGGATCCCGATTACAATTGTCAGCATTTTCAAACCGGCCGGCCTTCCTGTCCTCGCCGGATGCGATTTATACCGCGTTTGGCGGAAGGAAAGAGCGGGTAGATTTCAAGCGCCTTTTCATAGGCGCTGACGGCTTCGTCCTCAGACCCCAACCGTTCCAGAACCGCGCCCAGACCGCCCCATGCCCCGAAATGGCGCGGCTCCAGGCGCAAGGCCTCGTTCACATCACGCAAGGCCTCTGAATAGTTTTCCTGGGCCAGAAACACAGTCGCGCGGCGGTTCC
>JANSXJ010000170.1 GCA_024743015.1 Hyphomonas sp.
CAGCATCGAAACGTTCAGTCAGGCCTGCTATCAGGCCGCTGAGCTATCAGACCCGGTTCAATCCTGCGAGCTGATTTTCGACTATTATGATCGCCTCGCGGTGCGCGCGGATCCGATTGAGTTTCTCGCCTTCACCGACCAGCTCTGCCGGGTGAATTACACCCGCGGTTGCGCCAGCCTCGCAACCTATTTCGGGGTCGACACCACGGAAGACGCGCATCTCGCCGCACTCCGATTCTATGACCGGGCGTGCAATAGCGGTGACGCAGAGGCCTGCGCCGCTGCGTCGGATTATTTCCTGACCGGACGTGCCGAACTGCCCGATCCGGTCCGGGCGCGCGACACGCTTTTTCGATCCTGTGATCTCGGACGTTTGGCTTCCTGTCAGCCGCTGGCCGAGTTTTACGCGCGCGGCGTCGGCGGTGACGTGGATTTGAATCGCGCGTTGGAACTCAACGAGATTTCGTGCTCGAATGACCAGGCCCGATCAGCTGAAACCTGCGTCGCCGCAGCGGACTTTGTGCTTCTGAATCTGGAAGAAGGGGCCGAGCGGGATCAGATGGTTCGTACCTTTGTGGAACGAGCGTGCCGGATCGGTCACGACGTTGGATGCGCGCTGCATGCAGACAATCTGGAATTTGGGATTGGCGGCGCAGTGGACCTTGCGGGAGCTGAACGAGCGCGAATACGGGCTTGTCGTCTCGGCCATGAGGCAAGCTGCGACGCGAGCTCGTAACCCTAACCGAGCGCCCTGACCCGCATATAAATCCCTTCGCGCTCACCCACCCGGCGTTCGACCAGCAGGCGCGCGACCTGGTGATCATCCTCGAACGCATTCCCAGTCAAACTGTCGAGCAGCGCTTTCGCCAGATTGTCGAGATCCATCCAGGGTGGATCGCCAGTATATTCCATCACGATGTGGACGTCGTAATCGCCGTAACCCGGTCGTAGCCGTTGGAAATCCTTGCGAAAAAACTCTCGAAACAATTGCTTATAGTACCGGGTCTGCGTGGTCAGACCGAAGCAGCGCACCTCAAGCTCGCCAGCTTCGGTAATTCGGCCTCGAACTTTGCCGTTCTTGACCCAGCCATCCACGCTTAGTCAGTCCATCCAGCTATTTCGCGGCGCACCACGTCTTCGATCACATCAATCGCGCCTTCGCTATCATTCAGGCAAGGTGCCACTGAATAGGCCTCTCCGCCGGCTTCCAGGAACGATTCGCGCCCCTCCATGGCCAGTTCTTCCAGTGTCTCAAGGCAGTCGGAGATAAAGGCAGGCGAGACGACCACAACTTTCTTGACCCCTTGCGCTGGCAATGCCTCGAGCGTCTTGTCTGTATAAGGTTGCAGCCATTCCGTTGGCCCGAAGCGGCTCTGAAACGTGGTCATGGCAAACCCGTCTTCCCAGCCCAGGCGGTCCGCGACCAGACGCGTCGTCTTGTGACAATGGCAGTGATACGGATCGCCTTTGTCGAAATAGGCCTTGGGGATACCGTGATAGGACATCAACACTCTGTCAGGCGTGAAATCCAGCGAGGCGAGATGGCTGGATACACTCTTGGCCAGCGCGTCGATATAGACCGGCTGATCGTGAAAAGCCGCCGCCGTTCGCACCGCTGGCTGCCAACGCATCTGTTTCAACGCCTTGAATGTGCGGTCGCATACGCTGGCGGTCGTCGTCGCAGAATATTGCGGATAAAGCGGCACGACGCAAATCCGGTCGCAGCCTTGGTCCTTCAGCGCCTCGATTTTTGAAGCGATACTCGGATTGCCATAGTTCATCGCGAAATCGACGATCAGGCGGTCATGACCAATCCGGGCGTTCAGTTTCTCAGCCTGACGCTTGGTGTAGACCAGCAAAGGCGAGCCTTCATCCGTCCAGATTTTCTTGTAGGCACGGCCAGACTTGCTCGGGCGAAAGGTCAGGATGGGCCCTTGCAGGATCAGCTGCCAAATCGGTTGCGGCACCTCGATGACGCGGGGATCGGACAGGAATTCTGACAAATAGCGCCGCATCGACCAATAATCGGTGCCATCCGGCGTGCCGAGATTGACCAGAAGAACCCCCACTTTGCCCTGCCGCACCTCAGGGTGACCATCAGGCAACGGCCCCAGCGCACCGGGAACAGAAACAGTCGAATTCATCGTGTCGGGCATTCAATCATCCTTTGCCCGCTTATTTAAGGCGCAAGGCAGAATGGCAAGAGCCAGATACTGTCGCGTGGATGGAGAATCTCCAATCACGTGGTACCGGTGGTCGGGCTCGAACCGACACTTTCCAAGGAAAACGGGATTTTGAATCCCGCGCGTCTACCAATTCCGCCACACCGGCCTGTGCGATCAGGCCGCTTAAGTGCCGCAGCTTCTCACGTCCGTCAATCTCCGCTTTGCTGTTGGCGCGAAACTCGCTAATCAGCCCGGCATGACCGAGACAAAACCCCCGCCGCGCACCTTTCTGCAATCGCTTGAAGCGATGGCTGATGATGCGCCGGAGGCGGGATTTTCCCTGCATGATATCCTCGATCGCCTGGAAGAACGCGCGTTCGGTGCGATGCTGTTCATCCTCGCCCTGCCGTGCGCCATCCCGTTCCTGTATGGTGTCCCGCAAGTCGTGTCCCTGCCGATGATGGCGTTGACCCTGCAAATGCTTGCAGGCCGCGAAGAGCCGTGGCTGCCGGAGAAATTCGGCAAGCGGATGATCAACAAAGCCGGGCTGACCCGCACGTCGAGATTTGGACGCAAATGGTTCGGCTGGCTTGAAGTTATCTCGCATCCCCGCCTGACCGTCCTGACAGGCAAGACGATGGAGCGCGTCGTGGCCCTGTTCCTGACCGCCTTCTGCGCGTCTATTCTGGTGCCTCTGCCGCTGACCAATTCCACCCCGGCGGTTGCTGTGGCCATCGTCTCCTTCGGTCTCATGGCGAGGGACGGCATCTTGGTGATCCTCGGCCTCATTCTGGGCTCTGTCTGGATCGGAATTCTGCTGACCGGATCGACCTGGATCATCAGTTCGCTCAAGGACATGATCCTCGGCTAATCTGCGAGATGACAGAAACGTAAACCCCCGTGCGTGGTTGCCGCATGGACTCTGGCGTCTTGCAGTACGATTCTATGGTCCATGTTGGACCGGATCGATCCTTTCTTGAAAACCTGGCGCTGGCCCGCTCTGGCGCTGACGGCAGCATTGTTCATGCTCGGCGCAGCGCATGCGTTCGAGACGTTTGCGCTGCTCCTGCCTTGCCCGCTTTGTTTGCGGCAAAGAGAGGTTTACTGGGCCGTGGTCGCGATGTCGGTGACCGCACTGCTACTGTGGCAAGTGCGCCAGAACCCGCGTTTCATTCTTGCGGTGAACATCATGCTGGGCCTGATCTTCCTGACCGGGGCCATCGTTGCCGCGTATCATGCCGGGGTCGAATACCGGTTCTGGCCGGCTCCAAGCGGGTGCACAGCCACCGTCGTCGACATGAACGCGATCGACTTGTCCAACCTGAACCAGCGCCAGGGCGCACCGTCTTGCATGGATGATCCCTGGAAAGGCGCTTATGGCCTGTCCATGGCGGGATGGAATATGTTGATTTCGCTCGGCCTGTCCGTTCTCAGCTTCCGCGCAGCAGGGGTCAGCCTGCCCCGCCCAAGGACGCTAAGCCCCGCTGAATAAGATACCAGGCGGCGACCAGGGACAACACCGCCCCAATGGTTGGCCAAAGACGCATGCGCCGATACCAGATCGGTAGTTCAGGCGAGATGCTGTCATACAGGAAATGCAGAATGAAGGCGGCAGCCATCGCCGCATAGATCCAGGCCGGGAAAGCATACTGGAACGCTGCCATAACGAGCCCCCATCCGATCAGCGCGCCGAATGTTGCCGGACCCAGCTCGGCAAAACGGGGTCGCTCCCTCTTTGCCACCTCGGCCCCCCAACGGACGCCGCCGAGGAAACTCAGAATGATCGCGGAATAGACCAGCAGCCACGTGCCAGCCGTGATGACCAATGTGTAGTCATCGCGCCAGATAAACATCGCGCCCGCCGCAGATGCGAACGGAATAACGCCACCAAACATCAGCGCCATCGGCACTTGGGGGGGTGCAGAACGGAACATATCTCAAATCCCTTCGATCATATTCATCGCATATCAATTTTACGGGTCTATTAATTTAATATGTCACGACGACTGATTGCCCTTTTGATTGCGTTATACGCGATTGCCTTCGCTTTCGGAGCGATGGCGGCGATTCGTTGGCCGAGCCTGATGATGCTCGCAAATCTGGTTCTGGAAGACGAAGCTGCAGTGGCCGGTATTAGCGGGATCGACTGGCGACAGCTCGGCATCATCTATGGCGCGCCCTATTTCCTTGCAGCCCTGTGCCTGTATGCGGCAGCCCTGTCGCTCGGCAACAAAAAGCGCGGCGCTCGCATCTGGTATGCGATGGGCGTGATCGCTGGATTCCCATGCGTCTTTCTTGTCGATTTTGAAGCCGGCTGGTGGCATGATCCAAGCGCGGGCGAAGGCGCGGTCGCAGGTGCGGCTGCGGGGGCTGTCTTGCTCGGTATCGCCGTTTGGGAGCTTTGCCGCAAACCCAAGCAAACCCCGCAACCGGTCATTCAAAAAAAGGACGGAGATCCTCAAATCGTCTACGTCCAAGCACCCGTGGCAGAGCCTGAAAAGAAACCCCAACGCAAGTACAGGCGCCCGGTCCCGGCTGCCATTGCGCGACAACGCGCTCACTTTGCGGCAGAGGGCCGACGCATGATGGCGCGCCAGCGTCGCCACTAAACCGCCACAAAGCCGCCCGCAAAACGCCTGCGCGACTTTCCCCTTTGTTTGCAAATCGCTGTCAGATCCGTCACAAACAAACTTCTCTGGGAGGAGACCTCAAATGGTAAGACGAGTGGCTGGATTGGTCATGCTCGGATTGGGCCTGTGGCTCGCCTGGGGCGCGCTGGATGCCATCCTCGCGTTTACGAGCCGCGGCGGTGATCTTGCGAGCGCGCTGTTTGAACCTCCGACCGGTATTATCCGCTCTGTCAGTACGGCGCTGATGAGCGTGGGCGGGTTGATGGTCCTGCTCAATACGCGCTTCAGTGGAACCGTTTCAGCGGCTGGATCGATTCTGTTTGCAGTCCTCGGCGGATTGATGGCTGCCTCCGGTGCAGATTCGGGTCTCTGGATGGATGAAGTTCTGTTTGGCCTAGGCGCCATCGGCCTTTCTCTGCTCATACTGACATTACGTCGCGCCTAAGACGTTTCTCGCATTGCATTTGGCGTGGACGACACTAGGTTGCCGCCACATCAAGTGGCGAGCTGAAGCAGGCAAAGAAATCCCATGGCAGAGACCTATGACGTCGTAATTATCGGCGGTGGCCCAGGCGGCTACAATTGCGCAATCCGGGCTGGACAGTTGGGGCTGAAAACTGCCTGCATCGAAATGCGCGATACTTTGGGCGGCACCTGCCTGAACGTCGGCTGTATTCCATCCAAAGCCCTGCTGCACGCGTCTGAATTCTATGCCGCTGCCAAGAATGATTTTGCCAGCATGGGGATCAAAACGGGCAAGCTCGAAGTCGACCTTGAACAGATGATGGCGCAAAAGGCAGATGCCGTTGATGGCCTGACAAAGGGTGTCGCGTTCCTGCTCAAAAAGAACAAGGTCGACCACATTCAGGGCAAGGGCGAAATCAAGGGCCCGGGCCAGGTCGAAGTCACCGGCCCGGACGGCAAGAAACAAATGCTGAGCGCGAAGAATATCGTCATCGCCACGGGCTCTGAACCCTCCACATTGCCCGGCATTGAGATCGACGAAGAGCGTGTGGTCACCAATACCGGCGCGCTGAGCCTCAAATCCATTCCGAAAAAGCTGGTGCTGATCGGGGCGGGTGTCATTGGGCTGGAAATGGGCTGCGTCTGGGCGCGCCTCGGCTCCGACGTCACCGTGATTGAGTATCTCGACCGTATCCTGCCCGGCACCGATAATGAAATCGCCAAGGAAGCCCAGCGGATATTCAAGAAGCAGGGGCTCACGTTCAAACTCGGAACCAAAGTGACCAGTGTCGACAAACTCAAGACCAAGCTGAAACTGACCATGGAGCCGGCACAGGGCGGCGACAGCGAAACGCTGGACGCCGATATTGTCATCGTGGCGGTCGGACGGCGCCCCTATACAGAGGGTCTTGGCCTCGAATCCGTCGGCGGCAAAACCGACAAGCGCGGTGTGATCGAAACGACGGATCACTTTAAAGTGGCACCGGGCGTCTGGGCGATTGGCGACTGTATTGCCGGGCCGATGCTGGCACACAAAGCCGAAGATGATGGCGCCGCCGTGGCAGAACTGATCGCCGGTAAAGCCGGACATGTCGACTATGACCTGGTGCCGGGCGTGGTCTACACCAATCCGGAAATCGCCACCATCGGCAAGACCGAGGAACAGCTCAAAGAGGCCGGGATCAAGTACAGGAAGGGCAAGTTCCCGTTCATGGCCAACTCCCGCGCGCGAACCAATCATGAAACCACCGGTTTTGTAAAAATCCTCGCCGAAGAAGGCACAGACAAGATCCTTGGCGCGCACATGATTGGCGTTGGCGTCGGTGAAATGATCCACGAAATCGCCATCGCGATGGAGTTCGGCGCTTCGTCCGAAGATGTCGCCCGGACCTGCCACGCCCACCCGACCATGTCAGAAGCTGTCCGACAGGCTGCCATGGGCGTCGAGGGCTGGACGATGCAGATGTAGGCTAGATCGCCCTATCTCTCTCGAGCTAAGCTCGATCAAATGGGAGGTACGTGATGACACTGCTTCAGGTCTTGCTTGCGGCGAATGCGATCTGGTTCGCAATGGCGTTCGACGCTTTCTATCGGCGTCGGCATATTTTCGCGAAAGTCCTGGTGCCGATTCGAGAAGACCGGGACAATTCCGCTTACCAGGCTGTGATCGAATCAGGACGCTTCATGGGCGGATTCAATCTCGCCCTCTCAGCACTCAATGTCATGCTGGTTTTCAATTTTGGCGGGTTCAGCACCGACGCTCAGTGGGCAACACTTCTGATTTTCAACGCGCTGGCGCATGGCTCGCAATTCTTCGGCAACGTACCGATGGCGCTGCAGAACCGAAACGGCGGCGGGCTCTGGAACGTTTTCAAAGGCGTTATGCTGCTCATTTTCGCGCTCGATTTCACGCTAATGATGGCGAACGGGGCGCTTGCGATTTGGTTGCTGGTGTAGCACGGCGCGTCACCCTCGACAGCAGCAAGCTGTCTGAGGGTCCGTCCCTAAACCTGTCCGCCCGATGTAAGTTAAGGCGATGGATCCTCAGACCGCTACGCGGTCGAGGATGAAGCTTTCACATTATCCGCCCATCCCGGCGCAGGCCGGGATCTCCTGCCGCGTAGCCTAAAGCCGTCGACAGAGATCCCGGGTCGAGCCCGGGATGAACGGAGGTGTTTTACGTCCCCTCCGGCGCCGAAAGTAGACATTTGTCGAGCGTCCCAAACGCGTCCCAAGTCAGCCTCGCGCCACCTCTTTGTCGCTGGCCTGACGCGCACAAACGCCCCACCCAAATTCAACCTTTTAGACCAGATCGAAATTTTTCAAGAAAAAACTGATCCACTCCCGTATCTCGCCC
>JANSXJ010000557.1 GCA_024743015.1 Hyphomonas sp.
GCAGCGGAGGACGTGGATCTCATCGTCCTCGCGACGACCACGCCGGACAAGACTTTCCCGGCCACAGCGACAGCGGTGCAGGCCAATCTTGGGACAGGGCCGGGGGCTGCTTTTGATGTCCAGGCGGTTTGCTCCGGATTTTTGTTTGCGCTCGCCACCGCGGACTCAATGCTGAAGACCGGATTGTTCAATACAGCTTTGGTCATCGGGGCGGAAACATTTACGCGTATCCTCGACTGGTCAGATCGCGGTACGTGCGTTCTGTTCGGGGATGGCGCCGGTGGCGTTGTGCTCACCGCTGAGAGCGAAAGCGATGCAGGCGATCGCGGGATCCTCACCCACCATATTCGGACAGATGGGACCAAAAGCGAATTGTTGCATGTCGATGGCGGTGTCTCCTCGACGGGAACAATCGGACATGTGCGGATGCTCGGAAATCAGGTGTTCAAGCATGCGGTGACAAATATCTCGAGCGCGATCCATGCGGTTTACGAAGAAACCGGAATTAACTCGGACGATGTCGACTGGTTCGTACCGCATCAGGCCAATCAGCGAATATTGAATGGCGTCGCCAAAAAAATGAAGCTGGACGAGAACAAAGTCATCTCGACGGTAAGTCAGCACGGCAACACGTCTGCGGCTTCAATTCCACTTGCTTTACATACGGCTGTCAGCGATGGTCGTATTCTACCAGGCCATTTGGTGCTCAGCGAAGCCATGGGCGGCGGATTTTCCTGGGGCGCAAGCCTCTTCCGTCTCTGATCTTTTGGATTTCGTTAAGAACTCGGTCGCTATTGTTAAGGAAGAGGAGCTGAAACGTGACGAATGAAACGCTCACCCGTGTGGAACTTACCGACGCGATTGTGCGTGAGGTCGGTCTTACGCGGCAGGAATCCTCGCACTTGCTCGACCGAATGCTGGAAATGATCAGCGAGAACCTGGAAAAGGACGGGACGGTGAAACTGTCTCGCTTTGGCAATTTCAATGTCCGCAAGAAGGCGGCCCGCGAGGGGCGCAATCCGAAGACAGGAATTCAGGCAACAATTTCGGCGCGCAAGGTTGTGACTTTCAAACCTTCTCCGATGCTCAAAGATCGCGTCGGAGGCTAAGCGCGAGACCAAATAAGACATGCCGAGTTCTGCTGCCCGCAAGATTGAAAAATCCGCTGATGCCTATCGTTCAATCGGGGAAGCTGCTGAAGAGCTTGGCTTGCAGCCACATGTCTTGCGCTATTGGGAAACCAAGTTCTCCAAATTCGTGAAACCGCTCAAGCGCCGGGACGGGCGACGCATGTTCCGTCCGGAAGACATGGCCGCGTTGCGGGCTATTCAGTCCCTTGTGCACGATCAAGGCATGACGCTGAAAGGCGCCGGGAAGCTGCTCAGTGAACAAGGCGTAGACTCCGTTCTTGGCGGTGAGGCCCGTATTGTCGCGCCCGCAGACTCAGCTGAGGTTGAAGCTTCCATCAGTCCAGCCAGAGAGATGCAGGAAACCGTGCGCAAAGCCTTTGAAGCAACACAGACGGACACGCCCGCGAGCGGCACGCAGGAACGTCTGGAGACGATCCTCTCAGATTTGACCGACATTAAGGCGCGGTTGGACGCTGTACGCCTGAAGAACGCGGCCTGAAGAACACAAAGAGCGCCGTCTTTTTCCATTGCCAATTTTGAAGATGCGCCTATACCACCGGGCTTGGTTCGGAGCGTAGCGCAGCCAGGTAGCGCACTTGACTGGGGGTCAAGGGGTCGCAGGTTCGAATCCTGCC
>JANSXJ010000418.1 GCA_024743015.1 Hyphomonas sp.
GGCCATCGGCCTCGGTTTCCAGCGCGCCCTTCTCAACCAGGCGCGACAGGAGCGTTTTGACGGTACGCGGGCTCCAATCCTGCTCACCGTCTAGCGCGTCAACGATTTCCGACGCACCGATGCCGGGATACTTCCACAGCACTTTCATGATTTCGAGTTCGGCTGGAGTGATTTGCAGACTCATCATCTCACCTTTTGACTACAGTTGTGGTCATTAATTGTGACTACAAGTGTGGTCAATAGGGAAATTGTGACTCTTTGTTAAAGTTTGAGGGTTCCGCCAGATTTTCCGAACAGGGCGCATTTGCCTCGTTTTGCGTCGCCAAAGGATATGTCAGCTAAAACTCGATTGACCGAAGGACCATTTCAGATGGCATTGCTGGCACGGCGCGTGGCGCGTCTCCATAAAACTGTTGGTCTAGTGGCTGGCATCCTGCTCTTGTCCTGGACAGCAAGCGGGCTCTTCTTCACGATTTACCCAATCGAGACTATTCGCGGCGATCCGTGGCGGCCAGCGATCGATCACGGGAACCTGTCAGATATGTCGATTACCGTTTCGGCGGAGGAGGCTCTCGCCAAAATCGATGAGCCTGCGACCCAAATTCGATTGAAGGCCTTTCTCAACGCACCGGTATGGATGATCGAAAGCGATGCTTCGCGAGCGATGATCGATGCAACAACCGGAGCTGTGCGGTCGCCTTTACCCCAATCCGACATAGACGCGATGGCGGCGCTATTCGGCGACAAACCCGATGGGCTCGGAACCTTGACCGTTGCCTACCTCATTCAGGAAAACCCACTCCGCGAATATGCCGGCCCTATGCCAGCCTGGGTTCTGGAGTACGAGCCCGGCAAACAACGAATCTATATCGACGCTATTTCTGGAGACGTTCGCTCCGTCCGCACTACGCGTTGGCGGATCTTTGACGTGTTATGGCGATTTCACATTCTGGATGTGACCGGTGAGAACAGGTTCGATTCATGGTGGCTGAAACTGGCAGCGTTTTTGGGGCTGACAATGGTTCTGAGTGGCCTCGTGCTTGGGATCGACAGGATCAGAAAGGGCCGCTTGTTCAGCTAGATAGCGTCGCGGCGATGCAATTCCGGGCTGGCGCTTGCGCTAGCGTCTGTTTCCACACCGATCGTCTCTGAAACAATGTAGAGCGGCCGCGCCTTCACCTCGGTAAAGATCCGCGCGAGGTATTCGCCGATCACGCCAATGCCGACCAGCAGCACGCCATTGAAGAATAGAATGACACTCATCAAAGAGGCATAGCCCGGTACATCAAGGCCGAAGATCATGGTCTTAACAATCGTAAAGCCAAGATAGGCCATGGCGAACAGGCTGACCCCAAAGCCGAGATACGACCAGACGCGGAGCGGCAAGGACGAGAAGGACGTGATGCCATCCAGGGCGAAGTTCCACAGCTTCCAGTAATTCCACTTGGTTTCACCGGCGAAACGCGCTTCGCGGTCATACTCGACCGTCTCGGCTTCGTATCCAATCCAGGCAAACAAGCCCTTCATGAAGCGAGACCGCTCGGGCAGGCGTTTGATGGCGTTGACGACATCGCGGTCCATCAGACGAAAATCCCCGACATTCTGTGGAATTCGTGGATGGGTCAGTTTGGAAAACAACCAGTATGCGCCATTGGCAGTGATACGCTTCAGCCAGCCATCCGATGACCGATCCCGGCGCTTGGCGAGGACCAGTTTCGCCCCGGCGCGCCATTTGGCCACCATGAGCGGAATGACTTCGGGGGGATCCTGAAGATCGGCATCAATCGGAATGACGGCGTCGCCCGTGGCGTGATCCAGCCCCGCGGAAAGGGCGATTTCCTTGCCGAAATTGCGCGAGAGATTGACCACCTTGATCCGGTCATCTCGCTCAGCGGCCTGTCGCAAGCGGGCGAGAGTCAGATCGCGGCTGCCATCATTGACGCAGATGATTTCATAGGAAGGAGTCACGGTCTGGAGCACACGCTGCACGCGTTTGAAGAAGCCATCCAAGGCTTCCTCTTCGTTGTACATCGGAACAATGATGGACAGTGTGGGCATCGGGCGCGCTCCTGCAGACATGCTCTCGTCTTAGCGCGGAGAAGTTGCCAAAGGCTTTTCAGCGCTGGATTTACGCCGATAGATGACGAAGGTCGACCCGATTATGAGAAGTAGCAAGGCCAGCTGAGTGATCGTGGAACCGACCTTCTGCGGCAGGGTTTCACCGATGTGGAACTCGATCGTGGACGGGCCTTCTGGCAGGGATACCGTGACAAGGCCGAGCTCTGCATCAACTTTGAGAGCCAACGCCTCGCCCTGTGCCGTCGCTGCGCGCCAGTGCGGCCAGGCGAAAAGTGGGACGCGGACCTCTGCGGGCTGTGCGAGATCCGCTTGCAATCGAACCCGGTCATGCGGCAGTGCAATCAATTCGGCGCCGGGGGCATCAGATTGCAATGCGCTGTATGCGGCGGCGATGCTGCGTTCCATTTCAGCGAAGAACAGGTCGTAGCGATCGTCTCCTTCATCGGCGTCCGTCGCAGTCGCGCGAAATCGCTCAAGCGCTGGCTGCAGGAATTGCGGCGGTACATATTCCGGCGTTCCGACCGGCTCGAACGTGCCGGAGAGGGCCTGACCAGCCCGCACAGCTCCTGTCACTTTAGGCGCCTGCGCTAGCAGCGTGAAACCAAGGACAAAGCTGCAAAGGGCGGCAAGGATGCGGTGCATTATTATATCGCCGGCGCTTTTTTGCTGGAAGACGCTACGCGTGATCACGATCGCACCAAGCGCGACTGATAGGTCCGCGACTACCAGGCTCCGCCACGGGAATTGGACGCGGTTCAGGATCCAGAACTCCCAGACCGGGAAAGAAAACACAGTCATGAGGAAGAAGGCGAAGATACTTGGCCCGATGATCCAGACCAGGAGCGCGTGCGGCGCGGGCTCATCTTGCCGGGTCTGACTGCGCAGAATGCAAGCGCTCGCCGCGGCGACAATGACGGCTAACGCTAGGGCCCATTTCATGATCTGCGCCCGCTCGGCGGAAATCTCGGGACGCCCATCCAGGAAAAGCCAGGCTGTTGGCGTGTAGAAATCCGTGGTCAACATATCTGGTGAAACACTGCTCAGAAGACCGAGCGCGGGCATCCAGTAGAAGGCGCTCAGCGCCACACCCAATGCGCCCCAGACGGTGAAGCGCGCAATCAGTTCCAGGCGCCCGCGCCACCCGCTTTCGCGCGCGAGCGTCCAGACGCCTATCCCGGCTAGCAGGTGCAAC
>JANSXJ010000537.1 GCA_024743015.1 Hyphomonas sp.
AAGGGGCGTGTATAGTATTAGGGAGACGCCCTCCATGCAGTCCTTTGCGACCGTTCTGCTGGCCGGATGTAT
This sequence comes from Hyphomonas sp., assembly GCA_024743015.1. Lineage (GTDB taxonomy): Bacteria > Pseudomonadota > Alphaproteobacteria > Caulobacterales > Hyphomonadaceae > Henriciella. The sequence continues at coordinate 73 of JANSXJ010000537.1, forward strand.
CGCTTGTTTGGCGATGATCATGATGACCCCCGAACAGGGGCAACATAACCAGAGTTATGCCCTCGAAATCACCTTGGAAGAAAACGGTGAACGGTTCAGCGCCGAAAAGGTGGTTGTGCAGCCGGGCAAGTCCTATGTGATCTCTCTGGAAGCGGGCGCCGAGTATGATTTCTCGATCGATATTCCGGGCGATACCCGCGCGGTACAGGACCCATTCGGGAGCGACATGGCCGAGCGCACCGGCGAGTACCTGGAGCTGCAAACCGAACTCAAGATCGACGACACGGCGATCGCAGACAAGCGGCCGGATTTTGGCCAGCTAATTGCCGCCAATCTGTTGCTCAGCATGGCTGAGCCGACGCGCGAGATCCGATCCATTATTCCCGTGGCTGATCTCGGCTTGCTCACCCAGGCCGGTATCCCTGTCGAGAGCCTGGCGATCACCATCAAAGGGTCACCGTTTCAGGGCTAGAACCCCTGTAAACTCAAACAAATACAGACCTGCCGCGGCGTCGCCCCTTCCGTAGGGACGGCGCTTGCCGCATATCCATTTCCAAGAACAATAATTTACCCGGAGGATGCTCATGGCTGTCGCCGCTTTGCCAGACGGTTGGCCCGTCATATCTATTGCTCAAGCCAATGCCGCGATCGCGGCGTCTGACTCGCCTTTGAAGCTTGCCGACGGCGAAGTCGGCGGTGTGCCCATGAAAATCTACGCTGCCGCGCCGCCAACGATCCGGACCATTTTCGAACTGGCCGAACCGCAATTCGGCGCACGCGACTATCTCGTTTATGAAGACGAACGCGTGACCTATTCGGCGTTTGCGCGCGCGGTCGAACATTTCGCCAAAGCGCTGATCGAGCAATACGACGTCAAAAAAGGCGACCGTGTCGCAGTGATCATGCGCAACTACCCGCAATGGCCAGTACCGTTCTTTGCCGCGCTTTCGATTGGCGCCATTGTCACACCGATGAATTCCTGGTGGACCGGCGACGAGTTGGAATACGGACTCAAGGATAGCGGCGCAAAGGTCGCCGTGATCGACCCGCAAATCCTCGATCGAATCCGCGATAGCCTTGGCAATTTGCCGGATTTGAAATCGATTATTGTCGCGCGCGGCGGGGAAGGCGAGAGCGACGCGCGCATTTCCACGATGGAGGGCCTGATCGGGCCTGCAAACTCCTGGAAGGACCTGGCGCAAATCGGTTTGCCAGCGGTCGAGCTCGGTCCCGATGATGATGCCACCATCATGTACACGTCAGGTACGACTGGCCGCCCAAAAGGCGCGCTTGCGACCCACCGCGCGGTCATATCCAATATGCTCAACTCGCTGACGTGCCAGATGCGCATGTTGCTGCGGCGCGGCGAAGAACCGCCAGAACCAGATCCGAACGAGCAGAATGCGACGCTTCTGGCGATCCCATTCTTCCATGCCACTGGTGCTTTCGCGATCCTGATCCCGAGCATGCTGCAAGGCGCCAAGATTGTCGCGCAATACAAGTGGGACGCGGGCAAGGCCCTTCCGATCATCGAGAAGGAGGGCATTACGAATGTCGGCGGGGTTCCCGCGATTGCCTGGCAGCTGCTGGAGCATCCGGAACGCGACAATTACGATCTCTCCAGCATCAAAGCCGTTTCCTATGGCGGCGCGCCGTCGGCGCCGGAACTGGTTTCGACGATCAAGAAACGCGTCCCTGAAGCTGCCCCTGGCAATGGCTGGGGCATGACGGAGACGTGTGCGACGGCCACGCTCAATATCGGCGAAGACTATGTAAATCGCCCGGACAGTGCTGGCGCACCGCCTGGCGCTGTGGAAATCAAGATTGTCGGCGGCGACGGCAAAGAAGTGCCCACCGGTGAAGTCGGGGAGCTTTGGTGCAAAGGCGCGATGAATTGC
>JANSXJ010000237.1 GCA_024743015.1 Hyphomonas sp.
AAGAGCCCACCTTTGCTGGTGGGCTTTTTTGCACTATGTGCACCGCAACATGTTTGCCGGCGCAGTGATTCGAAGTCGGCCCCGCTGTTCAATCCGGAACAGCTTGATGTGACCGACCTTTCAATCCACAGCTGGACAATATTTTGACTGATACCCCACAGATTACTTTCGCCGAGCTCAATCTCGACCCCCGCATCCAGAGCGCCATTGATGCCGCTGGTTATGAGCATCCAACGCCGATCCAGGAACAAGCCATTCCGGTGATCAAGAAGGGCGGCGATGTCACTGGCATCGCGCAGACCGGAACCGGTAAGACTGCGGCTTTTACTCTGCCCATGATGCACCGCCTGACAAAGGGCCGCGCGCGTGCTCGGATGCCGCGCAGCTTGATCCTTTGCCCGACACGCGAACTCGCCGCCCAGGTCGCAGAGAATTTCGAAACCTATGGCAAAGACCTGAAGCTCAACATGGCGCTGCTGATTGGCGGCGTGAGTTTCAAGGAGCAAGAACAAAAGCTGATGCGCGGTGTCGACGTCCTGATCGCAACTCCCGGCCGTCTGATCGACCAATTCGAACGCGGCAAGATCCTGCTGACCGGCGTTGAGGTGTTCACCATCGACGAAGCCGACCGTATGTTGGACATGGGCTTTATCCCGGACATTGAGAAGATCTGCAAACTCCTGCCGCCGCGCCGTCAGACCCTGCTCTTTTCTGCAACCATGCCGAAGGAAATCGCCCGCCTCGCCAAGACCTTTCAGAAGGACCCGATCCGGATTGAAGTGGCGCGAGAATCAAAAACGGCCGAAACCATCACCCAGCACGTGATCAAACTGCCGCGCGGCGATGACAAGGCGAAACGCACCGCCCTGCGCCGGGTAATTGAGAGCCGCGATGTCAAGAACGGGATCGTTTTCTGCAATCGCAAGCGCGAAGTCGACATTGTCGCCAAGTCACTGCAAAAACATGGGTTCAGCGCCGCTGCGATTCACGGGGACCTGCCGCAAAGCGCGCGCACGGACACGCTGAACAGATTTCGGGAAGGCGACTTGCAATTGCTCGTCGCTTCAGACGTCGCAGCGCGCGGACTGGACATTCCGGATGTCGGTCACGTTTTCAACTACTCCCCGCCACCCAAGGATGAGGACTATGTCCACCGTATCGGTCGGACCGGCCGGGCCGGGCGAGAAGGCGAGAGCTTCACGCTTGTCGGACCGATGGACGAGAAATCCTGGCGCGGCGTGATGATGCTGATCAAAACTGATGTCACGGAATTTATGCCGGAAGGTCTCGTGGAAGAGCTTGAAGGTCTTCCATCCGACGCCGATAGCCGACGGGGACGCGGCCGCAACGAACGCGGTGGCCGCGGACGCGAGCGAGGCGAAAGACGTGGCCGGGGCCGCGGACGAAAAGAGCGCGGCGAACGCGAAGAACGCGCTGAAAAACCCGCGCGTCAGCCCCGCAAAGAAGCAGCTGAGGGCGCGACCGAAAACGCCGCCGCAGAGGCGCCTGAAAAGCCACGCAAAGAACGTCCTAAACGCGACTACAAACGCAAGGATGACGACCTCATCCTGGACCCGGCTCCAGACGACCTCCGCGGCTTCGGCGACGATGTGCCAGCATTTCTAAAATAAAAAAAGACCGCCTGGGACGAGGCGGCCTTTTCTAAACAATTTATCGCTGGACTACTTCTTCATTCGTCCCGCGACCTGCTTGCGGAATTTGTCGCCATAGGGCGGGCGCATCATCGCGAGGATTTCGTTGCCCGTCTGGGTGTAGATGGCTTTTTTGTGCGTGAACTCCATGAAACCGTCACGGCCATGATAAGCCCCCATGCCGGACGGACCGACGCCGCCAAACGGGAGATCCTCCTGCGCCACGTGGAAGATCACATCATTGACCGTCACGCCGCCTGAAGTTGTGTTGTTCAGGACCATGTCGCGCTCCATCGCATCGTCGCCAAAATAGTAGAGCCCGAGCGGACGAGGGTGGTCGTTAATGTAGGCAACTGCGTCACTCGTCTCGGTATAGGTTTTGAGCGGCAGGATGGGACCGAAAATTTCGTCCTGCATCACTTTCATATCGTCGGTCGGATTGAGCACGATGTGCGGCGCCATCTTATGGTGCGGCTGCTGACTGAAATTCTCATTCTGCGGATTGATCTCGACCACTTCCGCGCCTTTCTCCCGCGCATCATCGAGATAGGAATTCAGGCGCTCATAGTGGCGTTGATTGACGATGGAGGTGTAGTCATCATTGTCTTTCAAACCCTCCGGGAACATTTTTCCGACGGCCGCCTGCGCAGCGCCGACAAACTCGCCGGTCTTGGCTTCAGGCACGAAGGCATAATCGGGCGCGAGGCAGATCTGTCCGGCATTCAGGGTCTTACCCGCCATGATCCGGCTGGCCGCTTTGTTCAGGTCGGCTGACTTGCCCAGGATGACCGGCGACTTTCCGCCGAGCTCCAGCGTCAATGGCACGAGATTGTCAGCTGCAGCGCGCATGACATGATGAGCGATCGAGGTCGCACCAGTGAAGACCAAATGATCAAATGGCAGCTGGGTAAACTTGGCGCCAACATCCGGCCCGCCTGTCACCACGACGACTTCTTCTTCCGTATAATATTTCGCGATCAGCTCCGCCATCAGCTCGCTGGTTCGTTCGGTAAATTCAGACGGTTTGATCATGGCACGGTTGCCCGCGGCGAACACATTTGCAAGCGGCGCGAAGGTCAGGTTCACCGGGAAATTCCACGGGCTGATAATCCCGATGACGCCCTTGGGCTGATGCTGGATCTGCGCTTTCGATCCGAGCAAGCCGAGTGGAAATTCCACTTTTCGCTTTTCCGGCCGCATCCATTTGCGCAAATGCTTCTTCGAGAACTTCAACGCCCCAATTGAACCAGCAATGTCCGTCAGGTTCGATTGGTCGATCGACCGGTGGCCGAAATCCTCAGCCATGGCCCGCGACAGCACTTCTCCATGAGTTGCCAGCAGATCGATTGATTTGTCGATCCAGGCCTCGCGCTGCTCCGCGGAAGGGATCCCATCGCGGATGTTTGCGGCTTTCTGTTTGGCGAGAATGGCACCCATGCCATCTGCAGAGATTGCGTCCAATGCCATCTTGATCCTCCGAGGCTTTCTTATCGTTGACGTAAAGGATAACGCAGAATGCCTTCATGACAAAACAAATCCATCCTGCCCCCACGTCACGGTTTTCACAGCGCGATTGCCGAATAGATTAATACTCATCACAGGGAGAGTGCCATGAGCTTCAAAAAGATTGCCTATGACGTGCGCGACGATATTGCGACGATTGCTTTTGATGATCCGAAAACCATGAACGCAGCGGGCATGGACACGATTGAAGAATTATTGCTGGCGATTGAGCAGGCGGGCGACGAAGCGCGCTGCACGATCATCACGGGCAACGGCCGCGGATTTTGCTCGGGCGCGAACCTGTCCTCAGATCCCGGTGAACGACCACAAGGCAAACCGGATGCCGGTAAAGGGCTCGATACGCATTATAATCCCTTCATCAAGGCGATGCGCACCCACCCGCACCCTATCATCACGGCTGTGAACGGCGCGGCGGCGGGCGTCGGCTGCTCCATTGCCTTGATGGGTGATTTCATCATTGCAGCACAAAGCGGCTACTTCCTGCAGGCCTTCCGCCGTATCGGACTGGTTCCAGATGGCGGTTCGACGTTCCTTCTGCCCCGCCTGGTTGGCCGGGCCAAGGCGATGGAGATGACGCTATTCGGTGACAAGGTGTTCGCTGATCAGGCGCTCGAATGGGGTATGATCAACAAAGTCGTTCCCGACGATCAGCTCATGAATGAGGCGCGCGCCTATGCCAAACGTCTGGCGGATGGGCCAACCCAGGCCCTGGCGCTGATCCGGGATCTGGTCTGGCAGGCGGAAGATAATGATTTCGATAGCCAGCTACAGGCCGAACGCTTTGCCCAGCGTACAGCCGGTCGGCAACCGGATTTCAAAGAGGGCGTCAAGGCGTTCCTTGAGAAACGCCCCGCAAATTTCAGAAAGGCGTAATCGCAGCCTAGAACGTTGTGCGGCGCGGCGATTTCACTTTCGCTCTTCGCGCCTGCACAGCGACATCCAACGCCTTTCGGGCCCAATCAGAGGCTTCGTCCCGATCATCCAGCGCGTTTACGGGTAGCGAGACGTAGCTCATCGTAATCGTCTTGCCGGTGCTCGGATTGGTCCATTCAAAGGGCTGACCGCCTTCGTCTACAAGGTCGGCTTTCAGCGCATCATCTGATTTGACGTAGATCTGATCCTGGTCGATCAGCGCAAACATGTCTTCTCCGGAATAGACCCCGGCGCCGCCAAACATCTTTCGAATTCGAATGCGTCCGAGACTAGCGAACAGATCTTCGACATAGGTGTGAAATGGGTTGTCCTGTTTTGTCATCTACTTCCTCCGGCGATGTCCCATTGTTCGGCTCCTCGGACCAGGCATGTCCGGGCAATTTGGGACTTACGCGAGGGAACATGGTTTTTTATTTCGATTTGGCAACCCTGACAACGCTGGCACGCACTCTAAAAAGTCAATTTTTTGGATTAGAGGCACAAAATACCCCTATCGCGCGGTCAAGCTTTCGAAAATTTCACCTGATCGGCTACCAGTCAACCGCTGCGTAAACGAGCTGCTGGAATTGCGGTCGGATGGGATAGCAGCCCGTCGGGATCATCTGCGTCGCCTGGATCGCGATCAGCTCTTCCACGGGATCGATCCAGAAGAAAGTGTTGGCCAGGCCACCCCAACTGAATGTGCCATGGGACCCGGGGGTGAGCGTCTCCGCGACATCGACCACAGTCGACCCGCCCAGGCCGAACCCGTTGCCTTCCATTCGCGCTTCGGAGAAGGTCTGGTCCCCCATTTCCTTAATCGTTCTGCCGCCGGGCAGATGATTCATGCGCATGAACTCAACAGTCTTGGGACTAAGCAGCCGCGCACCTTCAAGGCTCCCGCCTTGTAGAAGCATCAGACAAAACCTGTGATAGTCTCTGAGCGTGGACACGAGTCCGCCGCCAGCATTCAGCAGTTTGGGCTGTGTCTTGTAGGCTTTGCTATCGCTGCCAGCCCCATCGGACATTGTGACTTTGCCCGTCATCGGATCTTTGGCGTAACAGGCCATGAGGCGATCAAGCTTGCTCTCCGGCACGAAAAAGTCGGTGTCGACCATACCGAGCGGTTCGAAAATGCGCTCACGGAAAAACACATCGAGTGACATCCCGCTCGCCACTTCGACAACACGGCCCAAAATGTCCGTCGAATGCCCGTAATTCCAGCGCTCACCTGGCGAAAACACCAAAGGCAGCTTCGCGATACGTGCGCACATTTCGCCCAGGGTCTCCCCTTCCCCCTCGCCAATATTACCAATTTGCTCGCGTCGATAGAGCGCGTCCACCTCGTGCTGGAACAAAAAGCCATAAGTGACGCCGGTCGTGTGAGTGAAGGCATCGCGGACGGTCATCGCGCGGTCAGGCTTGCGTGTCTTATAGTCTTTCAGGTCGCCACCATCCCAGACCTCAACATCGGCGAATTCCGGTATGTAGCGAGAGATTTCATGGTCCAAACGGATCACGCCTTCATCATGCAGCATCATGGCCGCGACCGACGTGATCGGCTTGGTCATGGAGTAGATGCGAAAAATCGTATCCGGGCCGATGGGCGAACCGCCTTCCAGATGCGTTTTGCCGCGATAAGATTCATGAACAATCTGGCCATTGCGCGACACCATGGTCGCCATGCAGGGCAGCTTGCCGTCATTCACATAGGCTTTGTCGAAATAGTCCGGGATATAGTCCAGGCACTCGCGATTCAGGCC
>JANSXJ010000219.1 GCA_024743015.1 Hyphomonas sp.
ACAGCGACCCGAACCGAAAAACTCGTTAGGGCTGCTTCGTTCCCGACCTGACCCGGTTGGCGAGGAGCTCGTCCACCGCCAGCCTCCGAGGCCTATATCGCCCTTAGGTCACCTCGTGACAAGGGGGGTGAAGCTGTTAAAGCGGGTTTCATGACGACATCCAACGACATCCCGCTCGCAAGCCATCCGATCGATCGCGCCGCACACCACCGAACCGACCCAGCCTGGCTCGATGCAGCGTTTCAGCGCGAGGATGCTCTGGTCTTCCTGATGCAAAAAGGCCTGCCGCTGGTTGAGTTTAGCGGACAGGGTCTGGTCTGGCTCGGCCCCGAAGCCGCGCGCCTCAGCCCGCAGGAAGAACGCGTCTTCCTTGGCGTGGACAAAGCGGGCGCCCCGATCTTTGCGATCAATATGGGGACCGCGTTCAAGCTCGAAGGGTCACTGATCGAGGGTACGGGCGAGTTTACCGATATGCGTGCCGCCGCCAGCAGTCTGAACCTGATGCAAGCCAATCTTGCCTCAACCGCACGATCCATTCTGGAATGGCATCGCTCTCACAGATTTTGCTCCAAATGCGGCGCTGAAAGCGAGCTGGCTGAAGCCGGGTGGAAGCGCGTTTGCCCATCCTGCGGCGCTGAGCATTTCCCGCGGACCGATCCTGTGGCCATCATGCTCGCCGTGAAGGACGACAAGTGCCTGCTTGGACGACAGGCCGGTTGGCCGGCAGGCTTCTGGTCGGCGCTCGCGGGTTTTGTCGAGCCCGGCGAAACGGTCGAGCAGGCCGCTGCCCGCGAGTTGGAGGAAGAAGCCGGCATCAAGGCCGATCCCGCCAATGCCGAATACCTGTTCTGTCAGCCGTGGCCGTTTCCGTCTTCGCTCATGGTCGGGATCATCATTGAAGCGGATACGACGGAAACCTCCGTCGAACAGGATGAATTGGAGGCCGCCCGCTGGATTACTCGCGATGAAGCGCGGCAAGTGCTGGCCGGGACGCATCCCGACATTTACGCGCCGCCGCCTATGGCCGTCGCGCACCACATTCTGAAAACCTGGGCAGAGCGGGATTAACGAAACCCCCGAACCGCGAAGGCTCGGGAGTTGCAATTCTAGCGTTCAGCGAGCCTATTCTGGCCCACCAAACTTGAACACGCCGGACACGGTCAGCGCCTCTATCGCATTAGTGTTTATGCTGCCATCGGTATCCATGCGCGTGAAGTCACCGCGAATACCGAATCGATCCGTGAACATGTATTGGCCACCGAATCCCGAGGCGACCCCATCAGAATCGACGATGAACCCACTCGCGGAATACTCGTATTCGAGCTCGGTTCGGACGTAACCGAGACGCGCGAACACGCTGGCTTGCTCGCCAATCGGGATATGTCCGACAAGATAGGCTCCGATCTGACTCTCAATATCGAGCTCGATTTCCGACGGATCTATCGTGTCAGAACTTACGCCGAATGATCCTTCGACCTCGGCACCAAAATGCTCGTTCCAATTCCATCCTCCGCGGAAAGTCGCCACGGTGGGAGATGCGTGATCAAAATCGAATGATGCGACACCCCCCGTGACATAGAGTTCGGATTCGGCCTTTGCCAGGGAGGAAAATGAGGCGATCGAAATGAGCGATGCAATGGCGGCGGATGCCACCTTGTATCGATAGCACATGCTGCGCTCCTTACTAGTTTTCGACCCCTAGTGAGCTGCTTCAAACACACATCGAATTGGTTTTGTGTGAAAATTCATCCATCTCGGCATTTTCCGTCGTGACCTCCAACTGAACGATCGCAGAAAGAAAAAGCCCCGACCCAACAGGCCCGGGGCTTTCTTGTCAGAATTGACCGTGTCTAGCGCAGGTCACCGAACTTGAAGACGCCGCTAATCGCGAACACGTCGATGCCGCCATCAAAACTGTCATCTTCGGCTTCAATCCGCGTATAGTCTGCGCGAACCCCGAATTGGTCGGTGAACATGTATTCTCCGCCGAGGCCAAATGCCAGGCCATCGACTTCGGCGTCCCCGGTCACTCCGTTTGTGGAGGATTGGTATTCACCGGTCGTATAACCGAGCCGCGCCAGGACATCCACGTCGCGCGCGACCGGATAGCGCCCGACCAGATAAGCCCCAAACTGGTTTTCCAGCTCGACCTGGGTGCCTGCCGAATTGCCAATATCCTCTGCGCCTAGCCCGAACGAGGCTTCAAACTCGCCCCCGAAAATCTCGTGAAACGCCATACCACCGCGCAGGGTGAGCGTATTCAGTGTCGCGCCGCCGCCATCAAATGCCGAGTATCCGCCAGTCACATAGAGATCAGATTCCGCCATGGCTGACGGCCCTAAACACGCGCCCGCCAACACGGCTGCAATTGCAGTCTTATTCATTGTCTACTCCTCTTGCTCGCCCTTTTCAGCGCGAGACAGCGTTGAAGCAGGTTTCGGCTTTCATGAGTGTGAAGTCTTGGTCATGAATTCGGCGCCGGGATTAACCATGCTGATGCCGGATGAACTTTTTGGAGAGGGTCGAGTGTTGTTTGTAGATGTCGAAGAAGGCCGTGAAGGTGAGATCTGATTTGGGTCAGGAACAGACATTGGACCGTTTTGAGTTTCGAAGCTGGTCAGCTACAGGACCGAAGATGATTCAAAGTTTGGTCGCCATTTTCTGCGTTCTTTCAACAACCGCCTTGGTGGGATGGATATTCTCTAGTGCGATGACTGCGGTTCGAACCGCTCCGGACGGTTCAAAACACCTGGAACATTCGCCTGCTCTGCACGCTTATGGCGCGCTCATGGGGCTCGGGGCGATCGCCGGTCTTATTGGCGTGGGTTCCATTGCTTTCCTCGATCCAGCGTCAGCAGCATTTGTGACGCTCGTTTCGGTCGGCTTTCTCTCAATTTGCCTATGGGGTCTTTATGCCGGTTACGGAGGGACGCTGAGTTATTCCACAGACGGGATTTATTATCGCGGATTGCGCGCTAACAGGTTCGCGAAGTGTAACGAAATATCGGCGTTACGCGATGGACAATTTGCGCAGTACATCTTGATTGAGAGAAAACCGCATGTGCTCTCAAAAGGCCTTCGTGGGTTTAATGACTTCGCAATTGAAGCGAAACGGCGAGGTGTGATCGTAGAGGAGTCGCTGATGACACGTACGCTTTGACGCCGAAAGCGAACCAAGATCATTGTCTTCGGCTGTAGCAACAACTGAGCTGTTCGTGGCAGTCTTGAGTAAAACGTGGCAGTAAAATATGGGGGAGCGGGCATGACGAAACTCGATCAGGATAAACCGTGGAGGAGAAACCTCCTATTCCTGATCGTTGCGATTACGATTGTTGGAAATCTAGTTTTCCAAATTTCCAATCCATTCGTTGACGAACTGGTCGCCGGTCAAATTGCGGCACTTCCTGTGTTGGTGATTTGGTGGGTCTATGGTGACCGGGTGTTGCCACTTAAGTACTCTTCCAGGAGCAATGTACACGCTCAGAGGTTTGCAATTGTAGCGGTATTGGCAATGAACTGGGTTGCCGCTCTGATCTTGTTGATGCTGAGCTGAAACGAAATCGACTTCCGTGATCCGCTTTGACGCCGAAAGCAGACCATGACCTATTCAGTCAGGCGTTTCGTCACCATATCTCTCGCATCTTAGCAGCAGGGGAGCGAGATTAATGCTGATGGTTCTGCGGTCGACATTTCTTGCCGTTTGCTTCGCGGTGACCTTTCTTGGGCAATGGGCAGAAGCTTGCATTATCCCATACACACCTATTGAGACCACCGATCTTTCGGGAGTGGTCGCAGCTGCAGACGAATTTGATGTGGCCGAAATTGTTTGTGAAAACTGTCAGGACGAGCAATTCACGACGCTCACGCTGCAATCTATCCACACAAATCAATCATGGCAGATTGAAGGGTATCTTATCGATTTGCCAAGAAATGCGCTTGGAACAAATTCCGACTTCTTTGATCCATGGCGCCTGTGGGGTATGCCGCCAACGGCCTGTGAGAAGGTGCCAGCGCTGCGGCCTGAGGGGCTTTATGATGTGGCGCTTAAGGATAATGAAATCATATGGATCGGGCGACACGATCCATATTTACTGAACCGCGGGCTGGAGACTTTGAACCCGCCTAAACTCTCCTCATCGTACCTGTCGGAATTGGCAAGAGACATGTTTCGGAGCGCCGATCTTTTTTGGACATGCGAAGAGACTGTTGAGGATTTTCCGACGGTCTCCAATGCGCTATTTCGATCTTATGGACGCGCATTACCGGGAAAACTCTTACCGACGTATGGCGCTTGCATCGCAGACGGGTCAGCGCGTGGCATCGTCATCGTTGACGATGAGGGAGGCGCGAAGCTTCAATGGACGCTGTACAGAGATCAAATTCGAGGCAACCAATTGAGCGACCAACAAGCACGTGCCGTTTTTGATCAAGCTCTGAAGGCGAGGTTTGAGAAATAGCCAACGTGACGCCCGCTAAGACGCCGAAAGCAGACTGTTCGTATAGGACATACATAGACAAACACTCGCTCCACGGTAGGTTCCGATATGAATGCAAAGCGGGTTCCGAGAACACTCTGGTGGAGATTGAAGCCAATTCTCTTACCCTATGAAGGGTCAGCCTCTCAGGTTTACGTATTCGACATTCCACGAAGCGAGCTGAAACGCGTTATGGAGCAGTTTTGCCGACGCTCTATGGGCGCAAAGCTCGAGACGCTGGATGGTTATACGTTTCCAGCAAATCAGAGTCGCGGTTGCGGTCCGGAGAACTTAGATGAGGTTTTGGAAGCTAAGGCGTTAAGTGTTATTTCTGGTGTGTTTCATCCCGCACCGATCATCGACTTATGGGTTTGGCCAGATAAGGATGATCAGTGTTTTGACGCAGAGTTCGTGTTTTTTAGCGATCACCTGTTTGGAGCGAAAGACACAGACGAACAACAACGCGAAAGCTTTGGCTTAGTCTATTCACTGGCTGAAATGGCACGGCAAAATTATCCAGAATGCGAATGCGCGGTATCGGTGGCGGAGGTTGGCGACCCACGTGATCATCGAGGAGAAGACTGGACTGTTTTTTGGTAACGGATGTCTGCTTTGACGCCGAAAGCGGACTCCACACCAAACATAAAAACCCCGCATGGGAGGGGGTCCATGCGGGGTTTATTGGCCGCCTGTCGGCGAAGAAAGAGAGGGGCTTCACAGAGGGGAGAGAGCCCTAGTCCTGCAGCACGGTCGGCCAATTGGTGTCAGCGCTGGTTATGAAGCCGGCGCGGTCTTTGTCCCATTTTTTCTGAATGCCTTTATTATAGTTCAGATACAGCTTGTTATCGACGATGGCCCAGCGGCGGGCATCGCCCTTTGCGGTCTGACCCTTGGCAACAGCCCAGGCGCAATAGCCACCATATTGCGGGGCATATTGTTCAGGATTGCCGAGGAACAGGTTGAGGTTTTCTTCGCTGGCAAAACGGAACTCTGCGCCATTAAAGGTCGTCGAGTAGTCGGCGCTGCCTTTAGTCGGTTCGCCAACCGTAAAGTAAGCGACCGTGTCATAGCCCTGCAGCGCGAGATTCGAGCGCTTAGCCGTGTAGATCGGGTCCTTGTCAGCGAATGCAGCGGGTGCAGAGATCGCAACCGGGCCAGCGGCAACAATCGCGGCGGCAATAAGTGTGCGGAGTTTCATGGAATTCGTCCTTCTGAATGAGGAAGTTTCTGGGAGGATACCGACGCGTTTATGAACGCGCCGGGAACAGGGTGGATTTGAAGCCGGCAAACAGCGCGGCGAGTTCTTTGCGGCGTACAATGATCAGACCGAACGATGTCAGCCAGACGATGACGGCCATGAAGAACAGGCCGCCCCCATCATTGTTCGGATCAATGCCGAGCGGCGTCCAGAGGTGGAAGTTGACCGCCCCGCTCATCACGGCAAACGCGATCAGAGCGCCGACGGCTTGCAGGCGGCGAAATGCCGGGTGGATGCCGATTAGCAGGAGCGCGGCGGCGAACAGTTCCGCGGTGCCAATTGTGTACTGGCTGAACAGCCCGGTTTGCGCGAACAGACCATCGGCCCCGAAGCTCGCCGCCCAGTCATTCAGCTTGCCGAAAATGGTTTGCGTCTCCGGCGCATTGGTGAACTTGAACCGCAAGCTGTCGAGAAAGACGAGCGATGCGATGCCGGCCACAAGATGCGGTGCGAAAGTTTTTGCTTTTGAAAGCAGCCCGGGAGATTCGGTCTGC
>JANSXJ010000550.1 GCA_024743015.1 Hyphomonas sp.
CTTCGAGCCCGAAGAGAAAGATCGCCGAAAACCCGCACCACTACCAGTTGGTGGTTTTTGCGCAAATGCCCTTGATTAGGTCCGACGTCGAAACGCCCATAGCGGATGTATCTTGACCACTAAATTTGGCCGCCTGTTCTCTTTTGCACTGCTCATAGGGCGAGATAAGAAAGTAGGTTCCGATGGCCAACGCAAAAAAGGTCACCATTAGCACTAGGGTCTGTTGACGTTCACTTGAGCCAGAGCATTGTTGCGGCGATTGAGATGAAAGCGGAGAAGCTGGTATCGGTTTTGCAGTAGCGTGTTGCTATGCCTCTGTAATCTTTGATCTTCTGGAAGAAGTTCTCGACGAGGTGCCGCCATTTGTACATCTCTTCATCGTATCCTGCGGGCTGCTTTCGGTTTTTTCGTGGAGGGATGACAGGCATGATCTTCCGATCAGACAGGGCCTCGCGCAGCCAATCTGCATCGAACGCTCGGTCGGCGAGGATGTGGCCTGCCTCCAGTCCCTCCAACAATTCTGGCACGCCCCGCAGATCATGGGCCTGTCCGGGCAGCAGGCAGAAGTCAGCGAGGTTTCCGAGTGCATCGGTCAGCGCCAGTATTTTGGTCGTCACCCCGCCGCGAGATTTCCCGATAGCCTGGCTTTGAGTCCCCCTTTAGCGCCCTGTCCCGCGCGGTGGACTTTGACAATTGAACCATCAATCATTGCGTATTCGAAGTCGGGGCTGGCGGCCAACGCTTTGAACATACGATAGAAAGCATCGGCCTTTACCCAGCGACGGAACCTTTTGAACACCGAGTTCCATTTGCCAAATTCGCTGGGCAAGTCGCGCCACTGAGCACCTGTGCGCACGATCCAAAGGACGGCCTCCATGAACAGGCGCGGGTCTCGACCCGTCTGGCCGGGATCAGTTGCCTTTCCAAGGCAATACGGTTCGATGATTGCCCACTGGGCATCGTTCAAAATGAAACGGATCAAGGCTGCTCTCCTCTCGTTTGCAACCTTGAATCAGAACTCACATCGAATGTGAATCCTGAACGTCAACAGACCCTAGTAATTTCTGAAGGTTCATCTGCTGCTCATCTCTATTCTTTCGTGGCCACTAGCATAAGGCAATCGACTTAGGAAGGGCCCGCTTCGTCCGCAAACCTCACCTCCATAGACTTTGCAATGAAAGACCTCTATTGCAAGAGCGCATGGCTTGGCCTCAAGTCTCGATTTGATGGGCTTTCGCTCTCTTCATGTGGCGAACCCCATGAAAAGGCTGCAAGGGCAATAAATCGGCCTACAACACCGCCTTCCGTCACATCAGAGTGTAGCCTAGTGACGCTACTGTAACTGTTACCAATATGGGGCAACATCAGACTGTTTTGCCTTCCTGTTGTTACCGAATCATTGTAGTCTAGTGTCAAATGTTACCAATGGAGACTAACATGGCCACTATCGGATACCGTCGCGTCAGTTCAGAAGGCCAGAACCTTGACCGCCAGGAACTGGGTGAATTGGATAAGGTGTTTGAGGAAAAGCTTTCGGGTAAATCCGCCAAGGACCGCCCTTCTCTTCAAGCCATGATCGACTATGCCCGCGAAGGCGATAGCGTAGTTGTCTATTCCATCGACCGGCTCG
This sequence comes from Hyphomonas sp., assembly GCA_024743015.1. Classification (GTDB taxonomy): domain Bacteria; phylum Pseudomonadota; class Alphaproteobacteria; order Caulobacterales; family Hyphomonadaceae; genus Henriciella. Next base: position 1,631 of record JANSXJ010000550.1, read on the forward strand.
CTCGTGATCTGAGAGACCTTCAGGACATCATCAAGACCCTGAACGACAAAGGTGTTGCTATCAGCTTCTTGTCTGAGCGTCTGACCTTCAGCGCCGACGCTGACGATGCATTCGCTAAGCTACAACTGCAGATGATGGGGGCATTCGCTGAGTTTGAACGCAATATCATCCGCAAGCGCCAAGCTGAAGGGATCGCCAAAGCCAAGGCCGCTGGAAA
>JANSXJ010000572.1 GCA_024743015.1 Hyphomonas sp.
CACCGATCCATCAATCGACTGACCTGGGGCGGAGATCTCACTGTCGTTATAGGCGTAGCTTGCAGTGACATTCAGCCCTTCGATCGCCCTTGGCACCCAAGTGAAATCGACTTCAACACCATCAGATTTAACCTCTGCGATGTTTTGAATTCGTAAGGCAATTGCGTTGTCGAGTAGCTGCAAGTCCTCATAGTCGGTCGAGTAAATCGCGGTGTTCAGTTGTGCTTCGCCGTCAAACAGTGTCGCTTTAAATCCGACCTCGATCGACTCAGAAGTCTCTGGATCAAAGGGTACTAGCGAAAATGGAGCATCTGAAAAGAACGGACCTGAACCGACGGTTCCGGTGTTAAAACCCCCACCTTTGTACCCGGTCGCGAAGGACGCATAGAGCAAGATATCATCGGTTGCCTGAAAGTCCCCGACCACGCGATAGGTGAGCTCGTCGCTTTGTTGCGTGCCACAAATCGTTTCGCCCAGTGTGTCTGGACCAAGAATTTGGAAGAAACTAAACGCAGGATCAACGTTCGTGGAGCAATAGTCTTTTTCATCATCAGTCCAGCGCAATCCACCCGTTAGGTTAAACTGATCTGTGACAGCGAACGTGACGTCTCCGTAGATTCCGATGGATGTGTTTTCACCCTCCACATCGTAAGATGCCGGCGTGTTTTGATCAAACAGAGTCAGCTGCCCACCCGCGCCAAGCAACGCATCAGCATCAAACACCAATGGCCAGGTAAAGAAAGCGTTTTCGTTGACGTCCTCTTGGAAGTAACTTGCGCCAATAAACCAATCGAGCCGGTCGTTTGATCCATTAAGTCGAAACTCTTGGCTAATCGTGTCCGCCCCAATGTCTGGTTGCGAAAACACAGGTCCACCAAATGTCACGGCAGACCCAGGAACCCCGAAGAAAATATCCCCAAGGTCAAGGGGCAAGATCGGGCCCACACCATCAAGATCTTGGCTGAACGAATATTCCCACGTGCGGTAGTCTGAAATTGATGTCAGCGTGATGCCATTTGCAAATTCATGCTCAATTCGCAGATTGGCTCCGAATATCTCGCCTTCTTCGCCAGTGATGTCATTGGCTGATGTGCGGCTCGAAAATGGATCTCCCGCCCCCGGCGCCATGAGGAGCTCAGCCAAACCTGCGCTGTGCAAGCGGCCACTGGTCGATTGAAAATCGCTGTAGTGGAGTGAAGCCAATATATCGGTTGAGTCCGACAGTTCCAAAGCGGCAGTCAAACGCGCTGTATTATTGTCCGTCGCTAGGTTTTGATTGATCCCTTCCGCGAACTGAATGCCATCGATTCCTTGATTGCGATACGCCAGGCGAACACGGAAATTATCCGATATTACGCCATTTGCGATCAATGAAGCCTCGGTCTGATCTTCATTGCCCACACCCAATCCGACTTGCAGCGTATTAGCGTCTTCTGGCTTCTTGCTGATGATGCTGATAGCACCGGCGGATGCATTTCGGCCAAACAAGGTGCCTTGCGGCCCTTTCACGACCTCAATTCGATCAATGTCGAAGAAGGCTGCTGTCGCATTAACATTCCGGCCGATATAAGCATCATCCAAGAAGACCGCGACCGCTGGTTCTGACCCAACTGAGAAG
>JANSXJ010000057.1 GCA_024743015.1 Hyphomonas sp.
GATACAGCACTGACGGACTGGGCCGGCTGGGGAGACATTTGACCAAAGCGAAAGTGACGCTGCTTTTGCTTGAGCGGCTGAAGTCAACCTTTCCAGCCTTGTCGGACGAGCAGCGATCTCAGATTCGAGACTGGATTGGCGCTGAAGTCGATGACGACAAAGAATGGATGGTGGATCTGAGCATTCTGTTTGAAGACAGCTCGGTATGGGGCTCTTCTGTTGGCGGATTAATGATCGGCAGCGAAGAGTTTCTGACACTCGTCCCGAATCCTCAGCATTGGGATGGCTTTAACAAGAATGAACTGATTGAGAACGCGCTGAAAACTATGGAGAGTTCGGCGACTTTGGACGAGCTTTCGTTAGTTATCGCAATCAATCCTGGTTTGTTAAACCGGAGCCAATTGGACCGTCTGTGGTCTCACTTGGATAAACTCATCTCGATGCCAGAACTTGATTTCAGCCAAGAGACCCACAAAGTGTGGCTGACCTTGTTTGCGCGTGCATCGGCGCATTTGGATCGACGTCACGAGTTCTTCAAACGCCTCAAGCCGCTCGCCAGATTTCTGGCGAAGCAAGATGGCCGTGGGGATGACATTCTCGATCCGAATCCAAGCCCAGGTTCCAGGGCGGCGGCTTACTCTGGATTCGTTGATGCAATCATTGCATTCATAGCTGAGTGCAATGCGCCTTTGCACGAGAAAGGACGGATCCTGTTCGAGCAACTAGGAGAAATCGCAGAAGCTTGGCCCGATACCGGATCAAGTACACTTCGATTGATGAGTACCTTGCTCAATCAGATGCCTTCAGAAGCGGCTAACGACTGTTGGCCGATCATGCGGCAGGCGCGTTCCCACCTCTGAGTGAAATTCGTGCGCCCTTGCTCACCACAGCGCCTCGGCGATCTGCCGTTCTTCCGGGCCGGTGGCGTTGGCGTAGATGGCGGTGGTGGTCATCTGGCTGTGGCCGAGCCATTTCTGGAGCAGGTTGAGCGGGATACCACAACGCACGGCATGGACGCCGAACCCGTGCCGCAGACCCTTGGGCGTGGCCTGTGCACCGTAGATGTCGGCGATTGCCATGATCTGCTTGATCCGCCGCCATGCGGTGGCGCGGTGCATGGCCCACAGCCGCCCAGTCGGCGCTGTATCGAGCAACTGGCGGATCAGCCATGCAGGCACCGGGACTTCGCGCACAAACAGACCGCGCCGTTTCAGGGTCCGAAAACAGATCACCCCCTCGGTCAGGCGCAAGCTGTCGGTGGTGAGCGCCAGCGCCTCGGACAGCCGACACCCGGTGTAGAACAGGACCAGACAGAGCGTCTGCAACTCGGGCGCCTGCTGTTGGACGACCGCCAGGAACCGCTGCCGCTCGGCTTCGTCGAGATACAGCCGCTCTCCGCGCTGGTCGTGGATTTGCATCCTGAACTGGGGCGGGCGGGTTGAGCGCATGATGTGACCTCCTTCACCAGAAGTGTCACATGCGCACCGCCTGCCGGGCGGCCTCACCCATGCCGGTGACGCCTTCAATCGTGATGCAATTGCAACACAATTGATAAGACGGTTGCACCGGATGAAACGCTGCCGACTCAAGGCTTTAGGCCGGTAGCCAGGCGTTTCGTATCGTTTTGGGGCGGCTTGAGCAAGCGTAAACCATTGAATCAACTCCCCCTGTGACAGAATTATCAATTCGGTTGCACCCCCAACAGCATCATTACGGGGTCTTCCATGCGCTTATTCTCCCTTCTGGCCAGCGTTACCTGCCTTGCGGGCGTGGGTCTTTCGCCTGCCGTCGCCGGTGACTACTCCATCAACCAACGCATTGACCGCGCGTTCTATGTCGAGGCCAGTGCCGGTCCGGCCGTGCTGGCGGTCAACTTTGACGATGGCCGGGTGACGGATATTGTCGCCAATACGTTCTGGGGCATGCAGGGCAACGCGGCGCTCTGCTGGGCCGGGGTTGGCGGCAGCGGCTGGCTTGACCTGTGCGGCGGCGCGACCGGCTTTGTCAGCTTGGGTGGCGCGGAACAGCTGGTGCCAGCCGCCCTTGGCGGCGGGGCTACCTCGACCGACATTCAGTCCTATGGCGGGTATGTGCAGGCCAAGGCGCAGCTGGGCCGGGTGACGGTGGCACCATTTGCGGGCGTGCGCCACATCAGCGCCCAGAAGGCGACGGGGACGTCGATGGTCGGTGACAGCGGGATCAACACGCTGGCGGTGTTTGGCGGCAGCGAGCTGGGCATCCGGTTCATGAATGATCGGGCGGAGCTGGGCCTGCGCGGTGAGTATGGGCAGGCCAACGGCACCCTGCCCACCGAGCAGTTCAGCTACGGGTCGGGCGGCGCGTTTCTTAAGGTCCGGTTCTGAGCCAAGCCGCAGAGCTCGCCGGGCGCCAACTCGTTGCCCGCCGCTGCCTTGACCGGGGCGTTGCGGGGTGTCCCCGCAGAAGGGGTAGCGGAAAACCGCGCTGGCGGGTTTGAGCCACGCGGGTTGGAGCGAGGGGAAGGCTTTCCCCTCCTGTCCGCCATTCCACAGCATTCAAAACTCGACAGCCGTCGGCCGCCCAGCGCATGGCTCCGGCCAGCCGGGCCGGATCGGACATTGGATGTCCGATGAGACGCCGCCGGTTGCGCGGCGGTGCCGTCACTCCCAGATGAAACAGGGAGTGACGGCACCCGGCCATCCCCACACCCACCGGGCTTTTCCGCACGTGATCCCGCATGACCAGCGCGTGACGGGCGCCCGCCTGCCATGGCTGGGCGTCATTTTCCGGCGGTTTGGCTCGCGGTCATTTGCCCGGCGCGACACGCTGAATCTGATCAGCAAAACCCGCGATCACATCTCACCTCCCGTTTTCCCAGCAAGCAAGGAGCGCATCATGGATGCAAACCGTTGCCGGGCACCCCCGGCGTCTATTCTGGTATGGCAGCAATGCTGTCATGCCCGCCCATTCGGGCAACTCACTGGCGCTGACCCACCGGTCAGCCAAGGAAGGCTCTTACCGTAGGAAAGGAACCCATTCACGTCTTCGGTCTCTGACCGCAGGCGCTGCCTGCGGGTTGCCCTGTGCTCCGGCCAGGCAACGGCCATCAACACTCACCCAATCAAGAAGGAAGAGACTGATGGATAACCTCACCATGGACCTCATCAAACTGACCCGCCGCAACCGCGACGGCGCTTACGGCACCCAGAAGAACCGCCAACGCGGCCTGACCGCGATTGCGGCAGAATTGCGTGATCTTGGCTACAAACTCCCGGCGGCTCACTCACTCAAAACCAAACATGTGGGCGCGCTGGTCGAGCACTGGCAGTGCCGGGAGCTGGACGCGGCCACGATCCGCAACCGGCTGACGTGGCTGCGCTGGTGGGCTGAGAAGATCGACAAGGCCAACGTGGTCGAGCGGGACAACCGCGCGTATGGCGTTGGCCTGAAGGCCGAGCAGCAGCCCAACCGGGCATTCAGCCTGCCTACCGCCAAACTGGCGCAGATCGACTGCCCTTATGTCCGGGCCAGCCTGCGGCTGCAGGCGGCGTTTGGCCTGCGCCGCGAAGAAGCGCTGAAGTTTCAGCCGCGCTATGCGGTGCGCCCGGACCGCATCATTCTGAAAGGCAGCTGGGCCAAGGGCGGCCGCGCCCGCCAGATCCCGCTCACCACCCCTCAGCAACGCGCGGCGTTGCTGGAGGTGGGCCGGTTGGTTCTTGGCGAAGGCAGCCTGATTCCGCATCGGCTCAGTTACGTTGAGCAGCTCAGGCGCTATGAGCACCAAACGCTGAACGCCGGGCTTCGCAACACCCACGGCCTACGCCACCACTACGCCCAACAGCGCTACCTGGCCCTGACCGGCCAGCGCTGCCCACTGGCGGGCGGCAAACGCTGGGCGGAACTGTCCCCCCGCGAGCGCAAACTGGATATCCACGCCCGCCGACAGATTGCACTGGAGCTTGGCCACAACCGACTGGCCATCACCAATGTCTATCTGGGGAGTGCATGCCCATGAAGCGCGCCGAGGCGACCTATCACCTGACCGCCAAAGCACGCCAGCGCTATGCCGAGCAGCTGTTTGACCTGAACCGGGTCGGGACCGCGATCGAGCGCCGCGCAAGCGAAGGCTATCGCGACGTGCGGGTCTATCAGGCGTTCCCGTTTGATCTGCGTGATCTTCCGCCCGCCAAGCGGCTGGAGACCTGGCTGGACGACAACCACTTCACCTACGCGTGGTGCCCCACGCCGCAACTGGTCGATCCATTCCGTCCCATGCGGCAGGACGACTATCCCGAACTGGTGATCAGCTGGTGAGCCCGCTCACACTGCTGTTGTTGCTGGGAGTGCTGGCCGCACTTCAAGTCCTGCTGACGGTTGCCGGGTGGTTGGCCCGGCTCCTTTGCTTGCTGACACTCGGCTTGCTCATGATCGTGTTGGTTCGCCAAATGCTCTCATGAAAACAAAACGCACAAAGCAGTTGAAATCCGGACTGGTCCGCCCAATACTTCAACTAGGAACAAATTCCTGAAAATCTTCAACCGTTTGTATCTTCGACCTGTGGTCGAGGCGCAAGGGCTCACGCCCTCCCGCGCCTCGGGGATCGCAGGGGCGGAGAGACTAATGAATATAGATGTGATTGGACTTGGCCTCGATGCAATTGAAGAGGGCGAAACTGTACTTCATACACCGTGTATGCAGTTTAGGTTGCAGTCACGCGAACATGCTCGGGTCATAGTGTCGGAAGACTACGATACAATGTACGATGATACCGGATTGACGACGACCCACTATCATGACGCAATCTCACTGGATGAGCTGGTATCTGGCATTGGTCAGGCCGAACGTCCAATGAGCAGACAAAACTACGGATGGTCGGTCGATTTCTACGACGGCATCTTCAAGGCCAAATTTCCAGAACATCTCCTACGCAAGCAGCATTCGCCAGCACTGGTTTTGGAAATCGGCAGGCCAAAAGAAGCTGACAATCGCGGGTGTTACATGCCATCCGAACCACAATTGCTGAAAGTGACATCATACCCAAAACGGGGCACCGCGTCTGCTGTCGATGTCGATCAACCGCTTTCTTTCTTTATTGAATGGCATGAGCTGTACAAATTTAAGAAAGCGTTGTCGGCCATTATAACATGAACGCAACAAGGTGAGCCGCCCGATGATCGGGCGGCTCGATTCTGTCAGCATTGGGCCATTTCAACCAGAATGACCAGACCGCTTAGGAGCCAAAGGATTGAGCTCAGTAGTAGCGTCATCAGTTTTCCTTTCTTGCTTACGTTGACGGCTCCATATTATGGTTTTCGGGCAAGTCAGAAAGGCGGACAATATGGACAAAATGCCTGTCCGCTGACAGGGCGAGCTCCTTCAAATGACGCACTATTTTTTTGGATGAATTGCTGTGCCCAAATCAAAAGCTGGCCCGACCGCCGTAGAACAGCAGGCGATGCTTGAAGCAATTCAGAGGCAGTTCGGAGACAAAAACCCCAAAGAACTGTATACCAGATTCATGGAGGCCCGAGCGAAGCAACGCGGTGGTCCAAGCGGCTCTGGCCCATATCAGCTTGGGTCAGCTGAACGTCAGTACCGCCGATTAAAAAGATTGAAAGTCGGCCGTGATACTCTTCAAACATTCCTGGATTTACTAAGTACATCAAACCAACAGTACTTTCGTTTTCGATTAGGCCAACTCGACAACAATGAGGCCATTGCGGTTGCAATCAACAAGCGCGTCGCTGGAGGGTTGCAGGCCGCCAAGGCAATTCACCCTCAAGTTGGTGCCGATGAACTGACCCCAGTGCTTGGACCGGTGGCGACTGTAAGGGATTTCTTAGGTAGTCGAACTGGCTCACTTGAGCAAAGCGGGATTCCCGTCGAAGAAATCTCGATTGAGCAGTCTGGAGAATATTTCGAACCACCACGCGAGATTTCTGACCCTCGCGTAGTGATATCAGGAGACGACAATACAAAATTCATGCTCAAGCAGATTCCGCCAGACCTGATTGATCACGGGCAAAGGGACGTGCGGATGGATGTCTTTCGGCTTCGTTTTAGTACGATTCGACGCAGCGACCCTTACTTTTACCAATTAAACGAGGAAAGGCAAAAATTTCCAGATCGTTATGGTGATGTTGTAGAAAATCGAAAAAAATACTTCCGAACAAAACCTAATGAAAGTCAAATCCCTTATTCTTTAACGTTATTCTTTTTTATCCGGCTTTTGGATGGTAATTATTTGTATATGAAACGCAGTTCTGATGTTTCCTGGTACCCGAACGCGTTTGATTTCAGTGGGGGCGAGGGACTCGCCGTTTCTGATTTCGATCAAGGTTCAAGTTACGTCATGCGTCGTTGGTTGAAGCGCGCAATTATCGAAGAATATTTCCCTTCTCGCAACGTGCCCCAAATGAGGAACGATCAGTCATACGAAAAGTTCTACAGTTTTTCTCGTCTCGCCGCCATTGGCCTTAATACTCTTGACGCGAGTTTTCCCATCTTGGCCTTGGTGCAGTCAAAGATGACGTTGAACGAATTTAAACAAGAATGGGCCGACGTCTGCAGGGAGTATCCACGGGGTAAACCAGATTCTGAGGGCACACGTGGTGTACTTACAGAGCACGCATTGCGTGATTTGGTAGAAAAAGGCGAGTGTCTAGGAACGCCATTGTGGACTATTTTGGGCAGGGGCGATGATGGAGAGTTAACGGCTGATCATCTTGAGCCCACGGAAAACGCTCATAGAATAGTGATGAGTATGAAAGCAAGCGGGCCGAATGAACCATATCTTCATCCGATGGCCTGCTTTGAAATCTACCACATGCTGGAAGCACAAAGACTGTCCGAGGGTTGATGTTTGATGGCGAAAGGGCAAACACCCTAACCGCCAATCAGCAGCACATAATGTTCCAGCTCGACGATTGAGCCTTCGAACACCATGTCGCGGCCGAGTTTCTCGTAGTCGAGATACGCCTCCAGCTTGTCGGGTAGTTGATAGCATTCTGCCACGACCTCGACGGCGGTGCCGTGGTAGAGATGGTAGTCAGCCCACCGGTTGGCCAACTCATCGATCGGACAACCGTCCTCGGCCAGATGACAGGCGATCAGGTAGCGGTCTTCATCCCCGTCAAGCGCTTCCAGCAACGCGAACCATGCGGCCAGCGTGGCCTGTGAGATGCCCAGCGCGCCAAACAGCTGGTGATGATCACCATCAAGGTATTGCAGCTCATATTCTTCAACGGGCTGGCCGAACCGATCCTCATGGTTGCGCGCTTGGGTCTGGTAGTCCGCCAGACTGGTGAAGCTAAACCCTACAGCATCAAGGCTGTAGGGCTGCGCGTAGTAGCGATCATCCTGACAGGATGCCGGGGTCTGCAGGCGGCTCATGCTGCCGCCTCCGCCTTGGCCTTGATCCTGCGGACCACGGTGCGGCCCTCGATCAGCGGGTTGTAACTGATGATCAGATTCAGTCCGGCCCGATCCTGATGCTGCCAGCCCACGCCTATCTTGGTCCAGCGTGCCTTGTCGTTGTCGCCGACCACATGAAAGACTTCATGGGTGGGTGCTTTGGTTGGGGTGGTAGTTGCCATGGTTATGCTCCTTCGTTGGTTATCGCGGCCACGCCATGTGGCCGGTCGCCAACGCGCTCAGGCTGAGCATTCAAGGGACAAGGGCATGGTCTTCTCGGGAGACCGCGCAGCGGCGGAAGACCATTGCGCGCGGCCCGGGTCAGGCTAGCTTTGGCGAGATACCGGCGCGTGGGGTGGCTGCCTGCCAACAAAGAGTAGGAAACACCGGCAACTATCGCACTCGGGCACTGCACCCCTGCAAGACGGCTGGTTGGCGTATAGCGATCAATCAAAGCTTGGTAAGTCGGGGAAGCTGAAAGTCAGGGCGATGCCGCTACGGGCTATCGCGCATGCACATAAATCAGTGGGCAAAACTGAACCAAAATGGTAAATTGAGACATGGCCAAAAACACCAAAACCACCCGTCATGCTGTCAGCGGCAAGTTGCTGACCCGCCCACTTGGCAAGGGCAAGGCTGAGCGGTTTACGGCCGTCGAAGGGCTCAAGAAAAGCCCCGCCTCACGGGCGCTGTCGGGCCGTTTGCGCGATGATGGGCTCAAGGGTGATGCGTATCGTGCGGGTGTCGTAAAGGCGTTCAAGAAAGCCTAGCCACGTGGTCGGCTACAACGCAATCGAAGACCCGCTTTGCTATCCCGGCACGCAGGTCCTGATCAACAAGGCTGACATTCGCGACCAAGCCGAGCTCGATGAGTTCGAGCAACTGATGTTTGATTCCCGCGCCGAGGAGCTGTTGCCAGCCGGAACGTTGGATTTTGATCACTACTGCGCCCTGCATCACCATTTCTTTCAGGACGTCTATGACTGGGCTGGCCAGATTCGCACCATTCGCACCGGCAAGGGTAACAACTGGTTCTGCTACCCCGAGCATATTGAGGCGCAAAGCGAACAGCTGTTTGACCAGCTCGCTGAGCGCGGGTTTCTGACGGCTGCACCGGACGCTGACGCTTTCGCTGCGGGTGCGGCATGGCTTCTGGGGGAACTTAACGCCATTCATCCGTTCCGCGAAGGCAATGGCCGTACGCAACTGGTGTTCCTGACCCTGTTAACCCGCAACGCAGGCTATCGTTTGAATGAGCGTAAGCTGCGCCCGGAGCCGTTTCTGGCTGCGATGATAACCAGCTTTAGCGGCGATACCGGTCCGTTGGCGGCCGAGATCAGGCGTACCCTCTAGCGGTCAGGTTCATCGCGGTCTGGCTCTTCGCGCAGCTGCTCGCCGAGCATGCGCCGTTGCGCGCGTTCAAGTTCCTGGCGGGAGATCGGCTGACCGTCCGGGCCCGGCACGGGCAGTTCACCGCGTTCGATCCGTTCTTCGACGAAGTTGCGTGCCCGGAGTTCCCTGAAGTGTTCCTGCTCCTGTCGGGACAGCTCCCGCAGGCCTTGCTCACGATCCTGCGCCTGGATTTTGGCCATCCGGTTGCGAATGATGTCGTCTTCGGCCTGTCTGCGGACGGCTGGGGAGATTTTTGCCGCCTCGGTCAGATACCGGTGTTCTGCCGCACTTCTGTTCATGGCCAGTGCGCGGTCATACAGATCCTGGGTTTCCGCAAGGATGCGCTGACGCGCGGCGTCTTCAATTTCCAGCTCCGCTTCAAATTCGCTTTGGCGGGTGACGACCCGGTCTACGTCTTTGGCGTTCGCCAGCGCCTGCTCATACCACGGTTGGTCTCCGGGCCGTGCAGGTCGAGACGCCTGCGCCGGTTCCGGCGCGGGTCCATGCTCGGGTTCCGTCCGGTATTCGGTTTCGAGTTGCTGCAGCTTTTGTTCTTCCCAGTAGCGGCGATGTTCATCGCGCTCTGGTGGGCTCAGCTCGGGCGCTGCCACCGGTTCCGGTGGCCAGGTCGCCCGTGCGGTCAGGTGCGGATAGTCCCGGCGCTCATGGGCAGTGGGTTTGGCCATGGTCTGCTCCTTGCGATTTTGCGCTCTGGTCCGCCGCGCGTGTTCACGCTTGTGCTGGCGTTCCAGCCGGTCTGGCCCGCGATGCACGGTCGGTTCCGCCGTGATCCCGCGGGCCTTGTAGCTGCGGTGATCCACGCGCAGCGTGGATCCAGCCTGCTTGAGGTAAAGGTTGGTCAGCTCGGCCCAGCGTTCGCGGGCCTGCTTGACAAAGCGGCGCTGCTCCAGCGCCGCCAGCTTGGCGCCAAACCCGTCCGGGGTTAGCGCCCGGGTGGTCAGGAGGATATGGACGTGCGGGTTGTGGTCGGTGCCATCCTCATGGATGGCAATATCGGCCACACAGCCCAGCGCCACATAAGGTGCCACAAACGCCCGCAACAGCGCTTCACGCTGCGCGGTGGGTACCTCTCGCGTGATCGCCGCTTCAATGGTCTTGGCCAGCCGGGCGTCTTTACGGCGGGCGGTGGTATCGACGGTGTTCCAGAGCCGGGTGCGATCCGCTGCCCAGTCCGGCGCGCCCTCCGGCAGCACAATCGCGCTGACCACCACATCTTCCCGATTGCCAAAATCCACATGCCGCTCGGCAGCGGCAGACCACAGGCGCTGCCCGGCGTTGTAGGCAGCGGTGGCGAGGGCGAAGCGCTCGCCATGTTTCGGGCTTTTGCGCGACAGGTTGTCGATATGGCAATGGATGTTGCCATCCTGCATGGTTTACGCCTCACGCCAGACCTTGCGGCGAACGGGCCGAAGGCTCCGCCCTCATCTTTGATGGGGCGGAAGGGGTGCAGGGGGATACTCCCCTGCCGCAGTTCTGCTCTTGGCGGCTGTGACAGCCGTCTCAAGGGCAGCAGCGTTGCGAAACGAACCTGTATATACAGGTCGAGCGCAACGTGTAAGTGCGCTGTACACTTTGTCGGGCGCTATCGTTGACTCAACCAAAAAGGAATTACTAGGGTTTTTGCTCGGGCTGGGGACGGGCGCTGTGAGTAAAAATCCGTTTGACTTTGACAAGCTGGTGATGTCACCCGCGCGGGACATGGTGCGGACCGCCCAGCTGGGTGCCCAACTGGGGAGGGCGTTCTCCGGCTGGGGTCTCAAGCGCCAACTGGAAAAACAGGGCTACGATCCAATGACCGTCGAGGCGGCGGTGGAAGCGGTCAAGGCCGGGCGTGATCCCGAACCGATCCTGCAGCACGCCCGACGCGCCTATGCCCTGCGGGACAAGCAGGACGCCATGCGCCGCAACCCGCCGCCGATCCACGGCTCGGCGCGCTGGGCCACCCCGCAGGAGCTGGCTGCCCAGCGACTGTTGCGCCCGCTGGATGGCCGCAGCCTGAGCCTCGGTCAAGTTGGCGGCCAGCCGCTTACCTGGGACGGCGAGAGCCACCTCTTGACGATCGCGCCAACCCGTACCGGCAAGAGCACGATGCAGATTGTGCCGAACTTGCTGACCTATCAGGGCGCGGCGGTGGTGCTTGATCCCAAGGGCGAGCTCTACCACCACACCGCCGCGTGGCGGCGGCAGCATGTGGGACCGGTTCATGTGCTCAACCCGTTCGGGATTGAAGGTATACCCGAAAGTGATGCGTTCAATCCGCTGGACGGAGTGACTGACAGCCAGAGCGCGCTGGAGCTGGCGGAGATCCTCTATCCGCGTACCCATGACGACCGGCAACAGTTCTTCGAGAACGAGGCGGTGGCGCTGCTGACGGCGGTGATCGAGTTCACGGCACGGTTTGCCCCTGACGGTCAGCGCAACCTCGGCACCATCCGCGACGCCCTCAGCACGCTGGACGGCGATCTTTACGGGCTGGTCAAGGCGATGGCGGCAGACGTGATGCCCGCGTCGATCCAGAACGCCGCCCGCAACTTCCTGACCAAATCGCGCGAGACCGGCCAGCCACGCGTGCTGGACAGCCTCAATACCCATCTGCGGATTTGGGATAGCGAAGGGCTGCGGCGGGCCACGGCCCGGACGGATTTTCGGTTTGAGGACCTCAAAGCCCGCCCGGCCACGGTCTATCTGGTGCTGCCGTTTGCCAAGATCGGGGCGTATTCCACGTTCGTGCGGATGTTGTTTGCCACCGCGCTGGACGCGATGCTGCACAACCCGCACCAGCCGGAGATTCCGGTGCTGTTCGTGCTGGACGAGTTTCTGGCGCTGGAGCGCGACGACCGGTTCATCAAAGCCCTGCGGACCCACGCTAGTGCGGGCGTGCGGCTGTGGTTCTTCCTGCAGGATTTGCCGACGCTGGAGCAGAACTATCCCACGACCTGGAAATCGTTTCTGCAGGTGGAAACCAAGACCTTTTTCGGCACCGATGACCCGTACACGGCGGAACTGATCTCCGGCTATCTGGGTGATCAGACCATTGCGTATGAGACGCCCAACATGTCGGCTTCAACCACCGGCGGCGCGTCCGCGAGTACGGGGTTCTCGATCTCGGAAAACCTCCATCTGCAGGGGCGACGCCTGCTGACGCCAGACGAGGTGATTGCGTCCCTGCGAGGGGATGCCAGCGGCCGTCCCGCCATCCACTTCCTGCGCAACCTGCGGCCGATTCAGGCACAGTTGACGCCGTGGTTTGCCCAACCCCAACTGGCAGAGCGAGTCTGATGCCGCGACCCGCCGAGCTTCCGAGGCATCCGGTGTGGCCCACGCTGCTGGTTGTCATTCTGAGCGCGATAGGCGCCGTGTTCATCGGCGCCGTTTTGGTCTTCGCTGGCAGTCTGGTGACCGCCAGCGCGGCGGGCCCGGTGGGGCTGCTGGTGGCAGTACCGCTGGCCATGGCCATCTTGGGTAATGCCATGGCGGTCGGCGTTTTTGCCGCCCCGGTGTGGGCAATTTTCGGTGGTGGCATGCTGTCGCTGTTTGCGTCCGGCAAACGTGGCGCGCAGGGTGCGTTTGGGATCACGCTGTTCTCGGAGACGCATCCGATCAGCAAAGTTACCCGCACATTGAGCGACCGGATGGGCATTGATCCCGTTCGCTGGATTGGCTGGTATCCCAGCGAAGACATCAATGCATTTGCGATGGGTACCGACAACCAGAACATGCTGATTGGCCTGAGCAAGGGCGCGATCGAGAAACTCACCAAACAGGAGTTGATCGCGGTGATCGCGCATGAGCTGGGCCATGTGGCGTCGCAAGACACGGTGCGGATGACGTATGCGCGGTCGATGGTCGAGGCGTTGACGTTCTTCCTCGTTTTCCGGCGGCTGAAGCGGCTGGCACGTTGGGTTTTTCTGCCGGTGAGCGAACTGGAGTTGCTGCGGTTCTCGCGGCAGCGCGAGTTCACTGCCGATAAAATCGCCGCCAGTGTGACCAGACCGGAATGGATGATTGATGCGTTGCTGCACGTCCAGCGGGAGAAAGATCCGCCAGTTGTCCCCGAAGGATACGAACCGGTGATGTTCTGGTCCCGGATTGTCGATAAGCAATGGCTGCGCACACATCCGCCGCTCGAAGACCGGATCGCGGCGCTGGAGCAATTCAGTCAGGCAAAGGCGGGTGCAACCGCCCGGGGTCGTGATGCCCACCAGAACGCGATTGAGGAGGCCATGAGGAATGCCAACACTGTTTGAGAAAGAGTTCGAGGACAAAGACGGTGGTCACTATCGTTTGAGCCTTGACCTATCAGATGCCGAGATCATGAACGACAAGATCTTTCATGAAATTGTCGCGGCGCAGATTGAACCAGACGGTGGGGATGTCATCGGCGAAGCCAAGGTGACCGTCGCCTATGACTGCAAAGAGCAAACAATCACGCTGGCGTTTCCGGCCGGACGTGAGATTGTCATCGACTTGGGTCGCGTGGAAGCAGAAACCGTTCGAGAGTACGAGGACTATGCCGAAGACAACTACACCTTCGAGGAACATTTCCGAAAAATTCTGCCTGACGACACCAGCGCCAGTGAGCTGTCGGGCGCAATTGAGGAACTCATTCAGGGGTTCCCAACCGAGCCGGGTATCGGCTGTCTGATCAAGGCGGGCCTATCAACCAGTGTTGGGCAATTGATCGAGTGCCACCACGAGACGAGGGACTGGCCCCTTGTGACGCCCAAGGTGCGGGCGATGCTGCGTTGCCTGCAGGTCAACGTCATGGCAATGGGCGTACGCGCGTTCGGGCGAACCGTTCGTTGTTTTGTTTCGTTGGGGCTTCAATGAGCCTCAGGTTGTCTAGCCCGGCAGGAGCCGCTAGAGCCCAAGGCGATGCGGACGTGGTGGAATTGGCAGACACAAGGGACTTAAGCGCAACTTGAGTGCACCTGCGGAAACGCTGGATGTAGAACTGCTCAAAGTCGGGGAAACCTGTCAGATGGCAAAGACCGATGCTGCCGCCGAGGTCGCCGTGCCAGCCAGCTAGCTGCCAGTGGCCAAATGAGGATTAAGCGCCGCGAAGTCGTCATCCAGTGGCGCAACCGCACGCTGACGGCGGACGTTGATCACCGACGCATCAATCGTGTTTTTCAGGTGCACCGCGTAGTGGCGTTCGATCATCTCCACGCTGGTCCGGCAGTTTTTGGCCACCTGATAGATGTCGGCACCCTCCAGCAAACGGAGACAGATGTAGGTGTGCCGTAGGCTGTATGAGGTGCGTGGGTTGCCGTCCCGGTCAAACTTCAAGCCGAGGTCGTTGAGGACGCGGTTAAACAGCTTCTTGTGGTTCTGCGGAAACACCAGATCGGTTGGCTGGGGTTGATTGCGCGCAACCAGCCGCTGAAACGGAAACACCGCGCCGGGCATGCTCTTGCACAAGCCGACCCCGCGCTTGCCGCGCACCTGCACCAGCGCGATCTTCTCGCCGGTGTCCTCGTCAAGCATGATCTCGACATCGCGGTATTCGAGCCGGTTGGCCTCATCCGGCCGCAGCCCGGTGTTGGCCATAAACAGCACATAGTCATGGAACTGCTCAGCGGCGTATTGGTGCCGCGTGCCCTGCAGCGCCTTCGCCCGCGCGCGCGTCGCCTGATAGAACTGCTTGTACTCCTCCGGCGAAAACCACGCTCGATGGCTCACCTTCTTGGACTTGGCATAGGGGGCCGAGAAGTCCGGCAGGTGATCGATCCACCCCCGGCGGAGGGCGGTTTTCATGACATGACGCAGGGTGACGATCTCATGGTGAAGCGTGCTGGCAGACGGTAGCGGCTTGTCCTTTCTCGGCTTCAAACGCATCAAGCGGTAATCCTGAATGCGCCCCGCCGAGATGCTCCTGATTGGCTCGCGGCCAAAGAACGGAATGAGATGATTGGCGAGCCGGGCCATATGATCGCGCACGTAGCTCTCATTGCGTTGGC
>JANSXJ010000129.1 GCA_024743015.1 Hyphomonas sp.
CGGCTCCGGCGGCAAAGTCATTCGCGGTATCGTTGATGAGTCCGGCGCAAAGGTGAACATTGATGATGATGGCACCGTTCAGGTCTCCGCCACCGATCGCGAAAGCATCGACAAAGCCCTGAAGATGATCAAAGAGATCGTCGCAGAGCCGGAAGTTGGCGAAATCTACGAAGGCAAAGTCGTTTCGATCAAGGATTTCGGTGCGTTCGTGAACTTCTTCGGTCCTAAGGACGGCCTCGTGCATGTGTCACAAATGGCAAATGAGCGCGTCGGTCATCCGAAGGATGTCGTTTCCGAAGGCCAGACCGTTTACGTCAAACTCATGGGTTTTGATGATCGCGGAAAAGTCCGCCTGTCGATGAAAAATGTCGATCAGGAAACCGGAAAAGAAGTGGTTGCTGAAGCCGGCGAATAAGCCTTCGCAACACCGCTTAAACGCAATTGGATTGAGCCGTCCTTTACAGGGCGGCTTTTTTCATGGTTAATTCATCCGATACGGGACATTAATTAATCCGAAAACGGACATGTTTTGGTTGACACATAAGTGTCACATAGCGTACGTGTCAGTTATGTTACAAAAATATGACAGAATGAAATCCTCCCTGCTGCTCGCGTTCGCAGCCGCTGGAGGTACTGCGCTTTCGGGGACCGCAATCGCCGGAGAGGCCGTTTGCAGCCTTGAGAATGGCTACTCGGTCAACCTTGCCGCTTATGTCGCTGAGGCTTCCGCATGTGTAGACGCCGCAACGAATATGGACGAAGCTTTCGCAGATGCGCTCGTCCAGGAGATCAATTCAGAGCGTGCTGCGAACGGACTTGCGCCGCTGCAGCGCCGGGCATCACTGGACATGGCTGCGGCTTCGCATGCACTGGACATGTCGGCCCGCATCTACGCGGCTCACTCTGATCTGGAAGGCCGCGACCATCTGCACCGCATTCGCGCCTTTGACCGAACCATGCTGGTCGGCGCATCAGGATCCAACGTCGCGGTCGCACGCTCGGCTGATGCGGCCTCAGACGTGCACAACAAGATCAAGCGCGATCAGTTCAATCAGGATAATATCCTCCGCGCGAGCTTCACCGATATTGGCGTCGCCGTGGTCGAAGAAGCCGGACAGTATTATGTCGTTCAGGTGTTCGCCGCTGCTGAAGGTGATCTCAAAAAAGCCATCCCGGTCAGCGCCAAAGGTGCCCAGTCGCTGCAGGCGAGCCTATCCAATCGCGATCGTCAGGTCGTGGCCTGGGGCCTGTCAGATGTCAGTTCCGGCGAAATGCTGGCGCGCAGCACCATGCCGCGCGTGAGCTTCAACACGATCCGCGGATCCGATGCGGCCACGCTCGATGTGCTGGTTGCCGTTCGCGACAACACCTATGTGCTTAAAGGCCCGCTCGTCAGCGGCCGCTGATCGCGGCATTGGTCCAAGTTGAACAGAAAAGGCCGAGCGCACTGCTCGGCCTTTTTTCTTTGGCACGGTTCCGGGCTAATTGTGCCGCCTAGCGACCCCACTCCAGTCCCATGGTTTTCTTCATCCAGTCGGCAAAGGTTGCGGGCTTCTCAAGCGCCTGCGGGTCGAGTGTGCCATAGGCAACGATCGGTCCGTCCTTTGATTCCAGACGGATTCCGCTAATCCGCTGGCTCGCCTGCCCCCAATTGCCTTGTTCTGTGCTTGGGTCGAGCAAGAGCATGACCTGGGTCCCGCCAACGCCATCCGCGTCGGCACCGAATACCAGCCCATAGACTTTCTCGCGCCCCATCAGGCCTGACGAGTGCGCCTGGCGCTTACCATCCAGGAGCACTTCATCCCACATCAGGTTTCGGCGCCATTGCAGAACGTGCATGTTCTCGCCATTCACGACTTTGATATCGACCTGGTGCAGGCCGAGGCGGACGATTTCTGCATGCATGTGAGCGCTCCTTATTATTGATAAACAATAAGCTCCGATTGCCCGCAAGTCAAGAAAAAGCCCGGACAGACATGCCCGGGCTTTCTGGAATCAGATGGATTGTGTGGATTACTCCTCCATCGCCACAATGGTCGCAGTACCGGTTCCGCCGGTCGAAAGCGTGTAGGTCGAGCTTTCGCCAACCGCTTGAGCGACAGAATCGAACGTGGCGCAAATCTCACCCTGCTCTGGAACCGTTGCACATAGTTTCGCAGCATCTTCGTCCCACGTATATGGTGCGCTGACATCACCGCTGGTGGCGGTACCTTCGCCATCAAACGTCCACTCTGACGTGGTGCCATCATCACTTGCGAATGAAATTGTGATCGAGGCCGCGAACGCTGGCGCGGCGATAAATCCAGCAGCAATCGCTGCAGTAATAAACTTCTTCATATAGCCATCCTCCCAAAAAATTAGCGCCGCCTGGATTTCAGGCGACGCCAATAGGGTTAACGGAGTGACCCCCTGCTGCCAAGGGCAGGCCGGGATTACTGCTCAGCGAGGCGCAGGAAGCGGTTGCGCATATCCTTGTCCGTCTTGAACACACCTGTGAACTGTGTGGTGATCGTCGTCACATCCTTGTGGTGGACACCACGGGTCGACATGCATTGGTGTTCGGCATCAATCAGAACCGCGACCCCCATGGGCGCGAGGCTATCGGTGATCGCATCACAGATTTGCGCGGTCATGGTTTCCTGCGTCTGCAGACGCTTCGAGAAAATTTCCACGACGCGGGCCAGTTTTGAAATCCCGACAACTGCCTGGGTCGGCATGTAGGCAACGAAGGCCTTGCCGAGGAAGGGCGCCATGTGGTGCTCACAGTGGCTCTCAACGTCGATATTCTTGAGCATGACGATATCGTCATAGCCCTGGACGTCATCGAACGTGCGCGACAGGTATTTGACAGGATCTTCCTGATATCCCGAGAACCATTCCTGGTAGGCTTTCACGACGCGCTTTGGCGTATCGATCAGGCCTTCTCGGCGTGGATCGTCGCCAGCCCACGCAATCAACGTGCGGACCGCGTCCATAGCTTCTTCCATGCTCGGGCGTTCGACTTCGTCTCCGCCAGTAATTTGGTCTTCAGGGGTGATGGCATCCATGGCCATAGCATATTCCTTAGTCTGAGGGACGGAGGTCGAGCCGTACCGGAAGCGAACCATTCAAGGACCCTGCCAGATAAGGACTTAACGCCCGCCCGGAGTTTGTACCCTCAGGGCGATAATTCGGAACATAGTGGCGAATTCCACATGTTACCAGACTCTCTTTACGGTAGGCCTTAGCAATCAGATCTCACATTTTGGTGAAAAAGTGGAAGAATTTCACGCCGCGACATCACCCGTGGAGACCCCTTCCCAGCTCATATTGAAACACTAAGCTGATAATATGGACCTCTCATCAAACCCCGCCCTTGAGCCGTTTCGCGCTGAAGTTCGCAGCTTCTTTGAAACAGAATACCCGCAAGATATCCGCGCCAAAGTGGCCACGGGCGCCAGCCTTACGACCGCAGAAGTGCGCAAATCTGAGATGGCGCTCGGTGCGAAAGGCTGGCTCGCCAGTGCCTGGCCTGAAGAACATGGCGGCCCCGGCTGGAGCCTGGAAGAGCAATACATCTTCGACGAAGAACTGGAACGCGCAGGCGTCCCGACGGTGACCCCGATGGGCGTGATCTATGTCGGCCCGATTATCTATACGTTCGGATCTGAGGCCCAAAAAGCAAAATGGCTACCTGGCACACGCGACGGCTCGCTTGGCTGGGCCCAGGGCTATAGCGAGCCGGACAGCGGCTCGGACCTCGCCTCCTTGCAATTCTCCGCCAGGCGCGACGGCGACGATTACGTTCTCAATGGCACCAAGATCTGGACCAGCGCGGCCCAACACGCTGACTGGATCTTCCTGCTCGCGCGCACCTCGAAGGAAGAGAAGAAGCAGCTCGGCATCAGCTTCATCTGCTGCGAGATGGATCGGCCTGGCGTAACGCTGAAGCCGATCATCACGATTGATGGCAAGCATGTTCTGAACATGGTCATGTTCGAAGATGTGCGCGTGCCGGCGGACTATCTGATCGGCGAGGAAGGCAAAGGCTGGACCTATAGCCAATACCTGCTCGGCTTTGAGCGCACCTCCTATGCGCGCATTGGCGGCAAGCGCAAACAGCTCAGCCATATCCGCGCATTGGCGACCGCAGAACCCACGGGCGGCAACCGCAAGCTGATTGATGATGAGGCCTTCGCGCGCAAGCTGACCGAGGCCGATATGGCTGTTGATGGCCTGGAAATGACCGTCCTGCGCGTGCTCTCGGCGGTCAAGGATGGCGGCAGCCCTGGCAAGGAAGCGTCGATCATCAAGATCCTCGCGACCGAAACCGCACAACAGATCACGACCCTTTACCTGGACGTCGCCGCGGCGCACGGCCAACGCAAATTCGATGACAGCGTCAGCCCGGACTGGCTTGACCATTCCACCGACGCCGCCCCAGGCGTCTCCACCTATTTCGGCGCCCGCGCGCAAAGCATCTATGGCGGCACCAACGAGATCCAGAAAAACATCATCGCGAAGCGCGTTCTAGGGCTTTGACGGACAAAGACTGCTGCACGCTTGGGTTGGCGTCGGAGGGGACATGAACTTGAACCGCGTTTCCCAAATCCGCTGATCCCGGACTTGATCCGGGATCTCGTCCCACCGAGATCGGAAGCGTCGAGAGAGAGATCCCGGGTCGAGCCCGGGATCGACGGCGCATAGTAGCGAGCCTCATCCTGAGCGATGCGTGCCCTCGACATGATCGGGTGTCGAAGGACGATGCGGGCTTCCCCGGAAGGGCACCATTCTTACGCTGACACCTGCACAGGCAGGTGTCCATGGACGATCAGTGCATGTTGTCTCGCGGCGCGTATCTTCCCTGGGTCCCTGCCTGCGCAGGGACCGGCGGAGTCTGGGAAGCGCGGCCCTAAATCCTTCAGGTGCCCGATCCTCCGACAGGTTCAGGATGAGGGCATCAGGGTTTTTTGCCGACCTGTCCCCCAACCCAGAGGCCTACACCGTCTCTCAATTCGTAGATCCACGTCCTCCCATCGTCTCCGACACACCTTTCCACGCAGTTTTTCCTGCAGATCGCGTCATTTTCGCTTGCCCGTCCTCGCGACTCCCCGCTATACGCCACCCGTTTGCCTACGCTGCGTGACGAGAAGGAATTCCACATGCCCAAACGCACCGATATTCAGTCCATTCTCGTTATCGGTGCTGGTCCCATTATTATCGGACAGGCTTGCGAGTTCGATTATTCCGGTGTGCAAGCGATCAAGGCCCTGAAAGGCGAAGGCTACCGGGTCATTCTGGTCAATTCCAACCCGGCCACGATCATGACCGATCCAGGCCTCGCCGACGCCACTTATATCGAACCGATCACACCGGATTTCGTCGAGAAGATTATCGAGATCGAAAAGCCGGACGCTCTGCTTCCGACCATGGGTGGTCAGACCGCTTTGAATTGTGCCCTCGCCCTTGAACAGGCGGGGGTTCTTTCTAAGCACGGCGTAGAATTGATCGGTGCGCGGGCCGACGCAATCGAGATGGCAGAAGACCGTAAACTGTTCCGCGAAGCCATGGACCGGATCGGCCTTGAAAACCCAAAAGCTGAAATCGTCTCGTCGCCCAAGAATGATGATGGCTCCTATGATCGCATCACCGGTCTGAAAAATGCGATGGACGTGCTCGACCATGTCGGACTGCCCGCGATCATTCGCCCGGCCTTCACACTTGGTGGCACCGGCGGCGGTGTCGCCTATAATAAAGCCGAGTATGAAGAGATTTGCCGCGCCGGGATCGCTGCCTCTCCGGTAGCGCAAATCCTGGTCGATGAGAGCCTGCTCGGTTGGAAAGAGTTTGAGATGGAAGTTGTTCGCGACAAGGCGGACAATGCCATCATCATCTGCGCGATCGAGAATATTGACCCGATGGGCGTACATACGGGCGACTCGATCACTGTCGCGCCCGCCCTTACCCTGACGGATCGAGAGTATCAGGTGATGCGCAATGCCTCCCTCGCCGTGTTGCGCGAGATCGGGGTCGAGACCGGGGGGTCGAATGTACAATTCGCGGTCAATCCGGAAGATGGCCGCCTTGTTGTCATCGAGATGAATCCCCGCGTGTCGCGCTCCTCAGCTTTGGCCTCCAAGGCAACCGGATTCCCAATTGCCAAAGTCGCCGCCAAACTCGCTGTCGGCTATACGCTCGATGAGCTCGATAATGACATTACCGGCGTCACGCCCGCCTCGTTCGAGCCCACGATTGACTATGTCGTCACCAAAATCCCGCGCTTTGCATTCGAGAAGTTTGAAGGTGCCGAGCCCCTGCTGACCACGGCGATGAAATCCGTAGGCGAAGCCATGGCGATTGGCCGCAACTTCCAGGAAAGCCTCCAAAAGGCGCTCTGCTCGCTCGAAACGGGCCTCAACGGCCTTAACGAGATTGAATTCAGTGGCGAAGGCGCACTGCGCGAAGCGCTTAGCAAACAGACCCCGGACCGCCTTCGGATCGTGGCCCAGGCCTTCCGGAAGGGGATTTCGGTTGAGGACGTGCACGCGGCAACCAGCATCGATCTCTGGTTCCTGCGCCAGATCGCGCAGATTGTATCTGTCGAGGAGAATATTCGCCGCGATGGCCTGCCAACGACCCAGCGCGAATTTACTGACCTCAAGGCGATGGGCTTTTCAGATGCCCGCCTTGGCGAGCTGATCGGTCAGAGCGAACAGGACGTGCGGGCGGCGCGCCATGCGCTCTCCGTCCGTCCCGTCTATAAGCGGATCGACACCTGCGCGGCAGAATTCGCGGCCAAGACGCCCTACCTCTACTCAACTTACGAGCATCCGGCCTTTGGGGCTGAGACTGCCGATTGCGAGGCGCTGCCCTCAGACCGCAAGAAAGCGATCATTCTGGGCGGCGGCCCCAATCGGATCGGTCAGGGCATCGAATTCGACTATTGCTGCTGCCACGCCGCTTTCGCCATGGCCGATATCGGCATCGAGAGCGTCATGGTGAACTGTAACCCGGAAACCGTTTCAACCGATTACGATACTTCGGACCGGCTCTATTTCGAGCCGCTGACCGAGGAGCATGTCTCCGAAATCATCCATAAGGAACAAAGTGCGGGCGAACTCGCGGGCGTGATCGTCCAGTTTGGCGGCCAGACGCCGCTCAAGCTCGCGCAGCCGCTTAATCAGTCCGGCGTCCCGATCCTGGGTACCAGCCCCGACAGTATCGATCTTGCCGAGGACCGGAAGGAATGGTCGGCGCTGCTGTCCAATCTCGGTATCCAGCAACCGCCTTCAGCGACAGCACGCTCGCTCGAAGAGACATTGGAGAAAGCAAGCGAGCTTGGATATCCGGTGATGCTGCGCCCGTCTTTCGTGCTCTCAGGCACGGCGATGCGGATCTGTCATAGCGACGAAGATGTACGCGAATATGCCGGATATGCCTTGTCCGTGGCAGGTGACGGATCCCTTTTCATTGACCGATATCTCTCGGATGCCATCGAGGTCGATGTCGACGCGCTGTGTGACGGCGAGAACGTCCATGTCGCCGGGATTATGGAACATATCGAAGAGGCCGGCGTCCATTCCGGTGATAGCGCCTGCGCGCTGCCGCCTTACACGCTCTCTCCGAGTATCATTGGCCGCTTGAGTGAGCAGACCATTGCGCTCGCCAAGGCGCTCAATGTGTCCGGCCTCATCAACATCCAGTATGCGGTCAAGGATGACGAAATCTATGTGCTGGAAGCCAATCCTCGGGCCAGCCGAACGGTGCCCTTCGTCGCCAAGGCCGTCGGGGCCCCGATTGCCAGCATTGCCGCGAAAATCATGGGCGGGAAATCGCTGACTGAATTCGATCTGCGCCACGCGGAAGCGAGCCGGGTCGCCGTCAAGGAAGCGGTGTTCCCGTTTGCACGCTTTGCCAATGTCGACCCGATCCTCGGGCCAGAAATGCGCTCGACCGGCGAAGTGATGGGCTGGGATGATGATTTCGGCACCGCCTTCCTGAAAGCTCAGATTGGCGCGGGTGTCGAATTGCCGACCTCGGGAACGGCGTTCATTTCTCTGCGAAATGCCGACAAAGACGAGATCATTGAACCGGCGAAGAGCCTGGTTGAAATGGGCTTCAAAATCGTCGCAACATCGGGCACAGCAAGCTTCCTGCGCGAGCATGGGATAGACGCAAAAACCGTCAAAAAGGTGCTGGAAGGAAAACCGAATATCGAGGATGAAATCCTCAACGGAACGATCGACCTCGTCCTCAACACGACCGAAGGCGCACAGTCGCGCAAAGACTCAAAATCAATCCGCCGGCGGTCCCTCGTTCAGAAGATTCCGTACTTCACCACGCTCGCAGCCTGTCGCGCTGCCGTGAGGGCGATTCGCGTGATGCGCGAGAAACCACTTTCGGTTCGCTCCTTACAGAAAGCATAACTTGCGATTTCGGGCTTTTTGCACTACTTGACGCCCCTGTCTTTTGATTGGACGCTGTCTTTCAGACCCAAAACGGTACACATTCATGCAACGCACACCCATGACCGCCGGGGGCTATGAGGCCCTCGACGCAGAACTGAAAAATCTCAAATCAGTCGAGCGCCCGGCCGTGATCCAGGCGATCTCCGAAGCTCGTGAGCATGGCGACCTTTCCGAGAACGCGGAATATCATGCGGCCAAGGAAAAACAGTCCTTCATCGAAGGCCGGATCGTTGAGCTGGAAGACAAGCTATCACGTGCGGATGTGATCGATCTCGCCAAAGTCAAAGGCGACAAGATCGTATTCGGCGCGACGGTGACAATCATCGATGTCGATACCGAAGAAGAGTCGACCTACCAGATTGTTGGCGAAGACGAGGCGGATATTGCTAAAGGCAAGGTCTCGAACACGTCGCCGATTGCCCGCGCACTCATCGGCAAGAGTGAGGGTGACGAAGCTGAAGTTGCCGCACCCGGCGGAGCGCGTCTCTATGAGGTCGCCGAAGTGAAGTATATCTAAATCAAATTCTTCACCTCACAGGCGAATTCTGTCAGGTCTCGTTCTATGGATTCGCGCGAGTCTTCCCTTGGTCCCTCGATATGGGCGGTTAGCGATGGCCGCGCTGGCAATGCAGCGCAGGTTCGCGCCGTTATAGCTGCGCTGTCCGAGACCCGAAGATGGTTGCAGATCGGCCATATCTCAGGACAAGGCCACCGCTCGGAACCGATCACGCTGACACCGCGGGCTCCGTGGACGTGGCTGCCCGGAGCCAATTGGCCGTCACCGCGCGGCGCCCTGCCTGCTCCCCAACGCGACCTCCTTTCCAGCCCATGGCCGACCATCTGGGTCGCCGCCGGTCGTCGCAGCGCGCCGTTCACAGC
>JANSXJ010000033.1 GCA_024743015.1 Hyphomonas sp.
AGCCAATGTTTCTTCTTCATTTTGCGATCTCCCGCGCGTTTGATGTCCCCAACGGCCAGAAATTAGTGGACTGATCCAGGCGTTTGCGATTTTGGCTCCGGTCCCGCATCGGGCTCTAAGTCTGCCGCCTCCGGCTGTGTCGTGTCACTCGCTTCCTGTAGGGTTTCAAGCTCAGTCTCTGGCAATGTTTGTTCAGCCTCGCGAAGCGTATCTGCTGCTTCGGTGCCGGAACCGTCCAGGCTGGCTTGTTCAGCAGGGTCTGGCGCTGTTTCGATGTCGGAAACCGGCTCTTCCATGGTTTCGGGCTCTACCGCCATTTCCGGCTCCGCTGCCAGCTCTGGTTCAGCCGCGGCGTCGGCCTGTTCTGCGTCATCGATAACGGGCACAGGTTTCGGTTTGCGCTTCCAGAACGGCGCGTTTCGATCCGCTTTTCGATCATATTGCATCGCGTAAAACTCGCTCGCCGTATAGGTGAGTGGCTGAGGCGTGAGCGTCATGCCAAGCGACCGCAGGCGTTCCACCACGGCGTCGCGCAGATGCAAACCGGGCAAAAGGTCGGATCGAAAACCATTGGCTTTCATCCAGTCGCGGACATGCCAGCTGCGCGTCGAATGCGCATTCTTGGGGGCCGCCCCTTTGTGCTCTTCCCAGAGATATAGAGTGGCAATCGATCCGATGACGGCATCGACGGCGACATTCGCAGCCGCTGCGACATCGCCTTGTCCCGACAAAGCGGCACGAAGCGTCTGCTTGTGCGCATCCAACTCATTGTAATTCCCGCGCATCATGGTGAGGCTTTCGCGGTCAGCCTCATTCGGCCGGATCAGAATGCCGTCCAGCTGTGGGTGAACGACGGGTACTAGTTGAATTTCACTTTGAATTGAGCCGTCAGCGACGCCGGCCAGTTCGCGGATCATGCGCATCAGATTCATGCGGAGTTCGTAGCCAACGCCGACCAGGGCGGCCTTCTCCATATCCCGCGCGCGATCAAGCCAGCGCCAGGCCGACCAGGCAAGATAACCGATTGAAGCTGTTAGAACGAATAATCCTGACGTCAGAAACGTCTGGAAAGTGGCGTCGGACATGGTCTCCTCCCCTTTGTTTACCTTCTAGCAAAGGTTTTTGGGTTCGGCCACTCGCAATTAGTTTAGGTCAGGATCGTGCGATACGATCCGTTCACTGGCCTCGTATCAAACCGCGACCGGCGCCTTGATGTGCGGGTGCGCCTCATAGTCGACCAACTCAAAATCCTCATACTCCCAACCGAACAGGTCCGTTTTGTCCGGGTTCAGGATCATGCGCGGCCCTTCATAGGGTTCGCGGGTCAGCTGCAGGCGGGCCTGTTCGATATGATTCGAGTAGAGGTGCGTATCGCCAAATGTGTGCACGAACTCGCCCGGTTTCAGTCCGGTTGCGCGCGCCATCATCATGGTCAGCAGAGCATAAGACGCGATATTGAACGGAACGCCGAGGAAAACATCGGCAGAGCGCTGATACAGCTGGCAATTCAAGCGTCCGTTCATAACATTGAACTGAAACAGACAATGACACGGCGGCAAGGCCATGTCCGGCACATCCGCCGGATTCCACGCCGAGACGACCATTCGGCGTGAGTCGGGATTCGTCTGGATTTCGTCGAGCACCCACTGAATTTGATCGATTACCCGTCCATCCGGTGCCGTCCAGCTGCGCCACTGTTTGCCATAGACTGGACCAAGATCGCCGTCTTCATCGGCCCACTCGTCCCAGATCGAGACCTTTCGATCCTGCAGCCATTTCACATTCGTATCGCCGCGCAGGAACCAGAGAAGCTCGACTATAATCGAGCGCAGATGGAGTTTCTTGGTGGTTAGAAGTGGAAACCGGTCAGAGAGATCGAACCGAAGCTGACGGCCAAAGACACCGAGCGTACCCGTGCCGGTGCGATCGCCGCGCTCTACGCCATTGTCGAGAATATCCTGCAGGAGATCGAGATACTGTTGCATGCTTCGGTCATTTCCACGACTCGACGATCAAGACCAGTGGAATCCGTCAGTTATGGTAAACAAAACCCTGAATCTCGACCCACAATCTGCATCTCCAATCTAACGGCCCATCAAACACAGTCCTGTATTCAGGATCGTAGGGAACGTTAGGGCGCTTCGGCGTTTAAAGAGATGAGTACGATAAAGAATTTGGGCCGCGACAAAAGCGGTCAAGTTGCAATCCTGTTCGCGTTGTCGATCATTCCGATCGTCGCTGTCGCCGGATTCGCGATCGATTTTCAGCAAACCGTCAAACGGAAAGCGAAAGTCCAGCTGGTTATGGACTCCGCCGTCCTCGCCGCAGCGCGCGTGAAACAGACGGGCGCCTCCAACGCGGAGATCAAACTGACAGTCCAACAATTCATGGACGCTCAGATTGGCGGTCTCGGAGGCCTGGACTGCGATCCGACCACGGTCACCGTAACCGAAAATTCCGAAGAAATCGATGCCAGCATCCTGTGCGAGCAGACAACCGCGCTGATCAAGGTTGTGGGCCGCGAAGAAATGCCTTTCCGGGTCAGTTCTGCATCTGAATACGGAATCGACAAAGTGGATGTCGCATTCATGTTCGACGTTTCGGGATCCATGAACAGTTCCAATCGCCTAACAAATCTCAAGGCGGCAGCGAAAGAGGCGATCGACGTGTTGCTGCCCGCTGGTGCACCAGCGGAGCTGATCGAAGATACGCGCCTCGCCATGGTGTCCTACAATAGCATGGTCAATGCGGGTGATTTCTTCCCTGAAGTCGCCGGCGTCCCTGCGACCAGAACTTACGAACACACGATTCAACCGATCTTCACTGAGGATGAGCTGACCGAAGGCGACCTCTATGATGAGCTGCATATCGGCCTTTACGACACCGATACGGGCAACTTGATTTCTGAGCTTGGCGATGGCGCTAAGATCAAAATCGAGGACTGGCAGGATGATGATCTCACCATCGCGGTGACGGTCTCTCCCGCAAATACGCTATATGGTGAAGTCGAAAGCATGCGCCTGCAGCTGCGCGGTACGGAATATAAAAACAAAAACGATAATGGCGGACCTTACTCGCTATATGGCGGCAGTGGCATCGGGGCTGGCGAAGCCTGGGATATGGGTGACTTCACTATCCGCTTGCGCGCCTATTCCGAAAACGACCGCCAAGGGACGAAATTGTTCGACGAGACCATCGCGTTCTCGCTGGCCCTCGAAGATGACCTGGAGCCACAGGAAAAGTCCTACACCTTGACTTCGACCTGCGTGTGGGAGCGAGACGGCGCGGACAAATTTACCGACGCCAATCCGGTGAACGGCGGCTATCTCGCACACCGTCAGGCCTGGTTTATTGAAGATAGCGACTATTCCGGTGGTGGATACTGGGAAGTTGGCCATCCGAATCGTCCGAACAATAGCACCTATGACGGTGACGAGTGTCGCGACCTCGATCCGGTTGAGCTGACCAATGATCGCACGACGCTAAACAGTTATGTCGACTCTCTGACGGCAGGTGGCTGGACTGCGGGTCACCTCGGGGTGGCGTGGACATGGTACCTCGTCGCAGAGGACTGGAAAACGGTTTTCGACGGTGATGCCACACCCCTCTCTTATTCGGAGCCAGATTCAGCGAAAGCCGTGATCCTGATGACGGATGGTGCATTCAACGCCGAAATCTATCCAGGGCAAGGCGACTCCGACGATCAGGCGCGCGACCTTTGCGACAACATGAAACTAAAGGATGTCAAAATCTACGCTGTCGCGTTGAACGCGCCAGACGAAGGAAAGTCTGTCCTGTCTTACTGCGCCACCGGGCCCGACTATTATTTCGAGCCGGAAACCGCAGCGGAGCTCACCGAAGCTTATCAGAAGATCGCAACATCGATCTCTGACCTGCGGATCTCGAAGTAAGCTGAACAAAGACGCCACCCAATAACAAAAAGGCCTCTGCAGGAAGCGGAGGCCTTTTTTAGTGTTTGCTTCTAGAGAGCGTTACTCAGCCGCGATCAGGGTCGTCTTCGCGCGGGGGAGCGTACCATCCGGCCAGTGTTGCCACAGTTCAGCTTCACGCGCGGAAGCCTTGGCAACCGCATCTTCCTTGATATGCCCATAGCCCCGAATCTCATCCGGAATTTCCGCGATCGCGACCGCAAGATCGATGTTCTTCGCGGATAAATCCGGCAGGATGCGCAGCATATTGTCGAGATACTGGTCCCGAAGTTTCTGCTCCATCTTGCGCTCGTCGGTCCAGCCAAACGGATCGAACTGCGTGCCGCGCAGCCACTTGAACCGTTTCAGGATCTTGAAGCCGGTTTTCATCCAGGGTCCGAACGCTTTCTTCTTCAGATGCCCCTCTTCATCTTTCTTGGAGAAAATTGGCGGCGCGAGGTGGTAGTTCAGTTTTCCACCTTTGAAACTCTTGGCGAGATACGCGTCGAAGGCACCATCCGTCCAAAGGCGAGCGACTTCGTACTCGTCCTTATATGCCATCAGCTTGAACGCGTAGCGCGCCACAGCTTCCGTCAGTCGCTCGCCGAGACCTGCTTCGGTTTCCACGGCCCGCACCTGATTGACCACATCCCGGTACTGATCCGCATATTTCCGGTTCTGGAATGCCACGAGCCGCTCCGAACGGTCTTCGATTAACTCGTCCAGACTCATCGGTGTGATATGGCCGCGAGGATCCTTTGCAGGCTCCAGACGACCAGGGTCGTGAGCGGCGATCCGACCGACATCGAACGCCGCCATATTGTCATCAGCCTTGACACCATTCAGCTTGATGGCGCGATAGATACCGCGCAAGGACACCGGCACCTGGCCCTTCTGCCAGGCATATCCTGCCATGATCATGTTCGTGTAGATCGCATCATTGAAGTAAAGAATGGCCAGGGCCTCGGCATCAAAAGCGGCAAAATCGGCAGACTGACGCTTCACACGCGCAGCCAGCAAATCGCTTTCGAACTTTTTCGACCGATCGCGAATAAACTCGCTCGTCGGGGTGACGTCACTATTCGCGTATGCCGCGGTTTTATCGGCATCCATAAGGTTAAGCGCATCGCCGCCCGCGGCTACAACCAGGTCGCAAGCGATCACGCAATCAGTACTCGCCGGCGGGACACGGCCGGTCGAAATCATATCCGGTTCGCGGGCAAAGCGAAGATGGCTGAGCACCGGGCCGCCCTTCTGCGCGAGACCCGTCATATCGAGGCTTGATGCGGCATTGCCATCGACATGTGCACCCATGGCCAGGATTGCTGCGACCGTCGTAACACCGGTACCACCGACGCCCGTGAACAGCACGTTCCAGGTCCGCTCAAGGCTCGGCGTCTCGGGTAGCGGAATGTAAGATGTATCGATCTCAGGCCGCGGCTCGTCCTTGGCGGTGAACTCACCGTCGGTCACGGTGATGAAGCTCGGGCAGAAGCCCTTGATACAGGAGAGGTCGGTATTGCAGGTCGACTGATTGATCCGTCGCTTGCGGCCGAGCTCGGTTTCGACCGGTTCAACAGACAGGCAGTTGGATTTCAGCGAGCAATCGCCGCACCCTTCACACACAGCCGTATTGATCAGGACGCGCGTCCGGTCTGGAGCGCGCAGACCGCGCTTGGAGCGGCGGCGCTTCTCCGTGGCGCAGATCTGGTCATAGATCAAAACTGAAACGCCGGGCGTCTCACGCAACTGTTTCTGGACCATGTCGAGATCGTCGCGGTCATAGATCTTCACCCGCCGCGGCAAGCCTTTGACGTTTGCATAACGGGTTGGATCTTCAGTTACGATGACGATGGTTTCGACGCCTTCGCCTTTGACCTGCGTCGCAATCTGTTGCGGCGTTTGACCAGACTCAACCGTTTGGCCTCCGGTCATCGCGACAGCGTCATTGTACAGAATCTTGTAGGTGATATTGGCGCCCGACGTGACAGCGGCGCGAATGGCGAGCGACCCCGAGTGTGAATAGGTCCCGTCACCAAGATTGACGAACATGTGGTTCTCATCGGTGGCGAAATGCTGGCCGACCCAGGCAATCCCTTCGCCGCCCATCTGGCTGGTCATGTCCGTGTTTCGATCCGGCATGAAATTCGCCATATAGTGACAGCCAATACCGGCCAGCGCGCGTGATCCTTCCGGAACGACCGTAGACGTGTTGTGTGGACAACCAGAGCAGTAATGCGGCGTGCGCACAGTCGGAGTTGCATTGGTGCGCGCAGCCTCACCCGCGCGTCCGACGCGGGCGAAATATGCGTCCGCCTTGGCGGTGTCCCAGCCCTTTGGCAGAACGCTCGCAAGCGCAGTCGCGATTTCCGGAACCGGGATCGACCCGATCTGGCTGAGAAGAGGTTTGCCGTCCGCGGTGCGCTTGCCTTCCAGCACAGGTCGCTGTTTTTCCGGTACGGAATAGAGTGCGGCGCGCAGCTGCTCCTCGATCAGCGGGCGCTTATGCTCGATGACCAGGACCCGCTCAAGGCCAGCACAAAACGCGCGGATGCCTTCCGGCTCCAACGGCCAGGGCATCGCGACCTTGTAGATCGCCACACCAAGCCGGCCTGCCTCTTCCGGCGTGAGACCCAGCGCCTCAAGCGCTTCAAACACATCTCTGGCCGCCTGCCCCGTGACGATCAGACCGATGCGGGGCTTGCTGCTTGGCAGGATCACACGGTCCAGCTGATTGGCTCGCACCCAGGCCTGAGCGGCGGGGAGCTTGTATTCTCGCAGACGCCGCTCCTTCTCGAGTGGCGGATCCGACCGGCGCATGTGAACACCGTCTGAAGGGAACTCAAATTCCGGGGTCACGAAATTCATTCGATCCAGCGACACATCCACGACAGCGCCGCTATCCATCGTGTCTGCGAGCGCAATCATCGCGCTCCAACCACCCGTAAACCGGCTCATCGCCCAACCGTGCAGACCAAAATCAAGCACGTCCTGAATAGAGGCCGGGTTGAGCACCGGGATCTCGGCATCCTGCATCGCGTATTCTGACTGAGATGGCAGGGTCGAAGACTTGCACATGTGGTCATCGCCAAGCACGGCCAACACACCGCCGAGCGCCGACGTCCCTGCGGCGTTCGCATGTTTGAAGACGTCGCCGGTGCGATCCACACCCGGGGCCTTGCCATACCAGATACCGAACAAGCCATCGCGCTTTGCGCCCGGGAACAAGCCAAGCTGCTGGCTCCCCCAGACCGCTGTGGCGCCAAGATCTTCGTTCAAACCTTCCCAGAACTTCACATCATGTTCATCGAGCCATTTCTGCGCGGCACGAAGCTGTTGGTCATAGCCGCCGAGCGGCGACCCACGATATCCTGAAATGAACCCTGCCGTATTGTGTCCGGCCTGAAGATCCAGTCGCTTCTGATCAAGCGGCAGGCGCACCAGCGCCTGAATTCCCGTCATGTACGCTTTTCCCTCGACAAGATCATATTTGTCGTCCAGCGTGACTTCACGATGTTCCAAGGCGCACTCTCCAGTGTTGCGTTTAGGTCATATATCCCAACATATTAACGAAAATACTTGTCTTCTTTGCAAGAATGGGGATAAATTGAGCAATATTATACCCACACACACGATTTTCGGGGGAAAATTTGTCAGAACCATTAGATACGATTGATGCCAAGATTCTCGATCTGATTCAAAAGGACGCGTCTTTGTCGGTCGCAGATATCGCCGAACGGGTCGGTTTGTCGTCATCCCCGTGCTGGCGGCGCATCAAGCGAATGGAGGAGGCT
The DNA here is from genome assembly GCA_024743015.1 of Hyphomonas sp. Lineage (GTDB taxonomy): Bacteria > Pseudomonadota > Alphaproteobacteria > Caulobacterales > Hyphomonadaceae > Henriciella. The sequence continues at coordinate 7,724 of JANSXJ010000033.1, forward strand.
GGGATCATTCAGGGACGGGTGACCCTGCTCGACCGCCAGTCTCTTGGTCTGGGTTTCGAAGTCGTCGCCAATGTGAAGCTCGCTCTGCCGAGCAAGGAAAACCTGGAAGCCTTCGAAAACCTCGTTGGCAAATGGCCGGAAGTCATGGAGTGCATGACCGTGACCGGGGCCGTGGACTATATTATCCGCGTCACCACGACTGACATGTATGCGTATGACAAGTTCCTGCGCGAAAAACTCCTGGGCTCAGCCTTGGTCTCGGACGTTCAGTCGCGGATCATTATCAACGTTGCCAAACGTACCACCGCTGTCCCCCTGGGGCTTGTCAGTGACTATGTTCCAGCCGGGTAGCGTCCGGGCCATTTTCGCAGCGCTCGCCAGCACGCTTCTCATAGCGTGTGATCCGGTGGCGCCGCCATCAGACCAGGCACCTCCTTCTGCAGTGGAGCAGGAAACGCCCGCGGCATTGTCTGGACTGCAAGCTCAGCTCAATTCGGTGCGCAGCGAACACAATCTTATCGCACTAGGCGCCGTGGTCGCTTCCAAAGATGGCGTCATCGACATCGCCGTCTCGGGGATGCGAGCCCGCTCGAGCGATGATCCCGTCCAACCATCAGATCTGTGGCACATAGGCTCAAACACCAAAGCATTGACGGCGCTGCTTTATGCCCAACTGGTCGAGCGCGGCCTGGCCGAATGGGGCGCAACGCTGCCCGATCTGTTTCCGCACATGGCTACGGAGATGGACCCGGCCTGGCAGACCGTCACCATAGAGGACCTGTTCGCCCACCGGTCCGGATTGCAGCAAATGGGCGGCTTATGGTTCAACGCGCGTAGAAATGATGAGCGCCCGTTGCCCGAACAGCGCGCCGAAACGGTGCGGACGGTCCTGTCCAAACCGCCCCGAAAATCGCCCGAAGCGTTTGACTATAACAATCTAAATTACATTCTCGCCGGTGCCGCGATCGAGACGATTCTGACAACACAGGACGATCTACCAAACGACTGGGAACAGGCGATGCAGGTGATCCTGTTCGATGTGTTGGGCAATGAGCGCCTCAGAAACGAGTTTGGGTTTGGCCCGCCGCCAACCGGGCTACAGGGGCATAGAGGCATTTTGGGGACATTTTACAATCCGGCGGGGCGTGGAAAGACAGCGGATAATCCCATGGCGCTCGGACCCGCGGGAACCATGCATGCGAGCCTCGAAGCACATGCAACCCTGGCGGTTGAGTTTTTGAAGGATGACAGCGAACTCATACCGGTCCCGATGCGCGAAAAACTATTCACTCCGCATCCGAGCGATGACAGCAATTATGCAATGGGCTGGGGCGTATATGACGATCCCTCCTATGGGCGGCTCTATCTCCATAATGGCTCGAATACGATGTGGACGTCTCGCATCATTATCGCCCCGGAGCTGGATCGGGTCGTGATCATCAACACCAACCAGTTTTCAGAATCCGCGCGAGACGCGCTTCGGGAAGTCGGCTTGCATTTGCTGGGCGAAGCGCTGGCCGAAGAGACCGCTCAGTAACCCTCGACATAGGTCACGTGACCGTCGGACTCCGCATAGGTTTCAACCGTCCCGCCGGGCCACGTCTCCAGCCGCGCCCGCATTTTGGGGCTTTGACGATCACCACCAAACAGGGCTTCTGACTCATAGCTCAGCCAGGCCAGCGGTGCCTGCTCCGTTGCGGCCTCGCCCGCCGCCCGGATCGTTTCCATGATCGCAGCGATCACATCGCGCGGCGGGTAGATGAGAAAGACTGAGTGATAGATCACCGTCACGCCCGTCTTCGGACGATTTGCCAGTTTGTCCGTCAACCAGGTCAGCGCGTCGGCTTGCTCGACTTTTGTTCCCGCTGCTTGCGCAAGTAGAATGGCGGCATCAAGACGTTGCAACCGCTCTTCTTGATCCGGCCATGTATAGCATTTCAGATGTGTGGCCTGCCCTGGTTCAGACAGATCGACCGGTTTCAGGTCGCAAGCCTGGCGCGTCGCCACTTCAATCTTGGCATCCACGTGTTCTGGCACGGCTGCGCGCCAATCGGTGCGAATGGTGACGTCGCTCGTTCCGCGGCGCTGCCATTTCTCGGTCTGATAATTGAACCGGTCCCAGTTTTGATTGAGCCCCGCGCTGGCGCCAAGCTCGAGCAGGTGTAGCGGCTGTCCAAAACGCGCCGCGAGCTTCAGGAAGCCCGGCAATAATATGATGGAGCGCCGGGTTTCATTGGTCTGCGGCGGGCTCTGAATGAAGGCGCGGACGTGCTCCAAATTCTCTTCGAGCCACCGCTGCGCTATGGGCCAGACCTGCCCCATATCCCAGTCTGGCGAGCGCGCCGGATAGACCGCCGCGAGGCCGGGCGCATCGCCGCTCAACACCGCGTAGTGCAGCGCACCGGCGAGGCGCAGTCCAAGCGCGTCTTTGCGTGGGTTGGTCGCCCAGTCGCCGCAAATCGCTTGCACCGGTCCGCCCTGCTCAAAGTCCGTCGCGAAACGCTTTAGCAGCTGCGCCGTGAACGGAGAGCCGAGATCTTCGCACCACCCCGCTTGCTCGGAGAAGTGGTCTACAATTTTGCTGTCAGCGAGCAACGGGGGCTATGCCCGCTCCACGCACATGGCGATCCCTTCGCCGCCGCCGATACAAAGTGACGCCACACCTTTTTTGACGTCGCGATCTTCCATCGCTGCCAGCAGCGTAATCAGAATTCGCGCGCCAGACGCACCGATGGGGTGCCCCATGGCACAGGCGCCGCCATTGACGTTCACCTTGTCATGGCTGAGGCCGAGCTCTTTCATCGCGATCATTGGAACGACGGCGAACGCTTCGTTGATTTCCCACAGGCCCACATCGTCTTTTGACCAACCGGCTTTTGCCAGAGCTTTCTCCATCGCTGGAACCGGCGCCGTTGTGAAGTTTTCCGGCTCGTGCGCGTGGCTCGAGGATGAAACGATCTTCGCAATTGGAGACAGGCCCCGCGCCTTGGCTTCCGATTCCTTCATCAGGACCAAAGCTGCTGCGCCGTCAGAAATCGCGGATGCGTTTGCTGCGGTCACCGTGCCATCTTTGTTGAAGGCCGGGCGCAGGCTCGGGATTTTGTCCGGCCGAGCCGTACGAGGAAGCTCGTCAGTATCGACTGTGGTTTCGCCTTTGCGGCTCTTGATGGTGACCGGCGCGATCTCGCGCTTGAACTTGCCGGACTCCGTCGCGTCCTGGGCCCGCTTGAGCGTTTCCAGCGCGTAGGCATCCTGCTGCTCACGGGTGAACTGGTATTTCTCCGCGATCATGTCAGCGAAGACGCCCATAGGTCCGCCCGCGTAAGCATCGGTGAGACCATCCAGAGCCATGTGGTCCTTGGCACCCATGTCGCCATATTTGTGACCCTTGCGAACGTCCATCAGGTGCGGCGCATTGGTCATGCTTTCCATGCCGCCGACAATGACGATATTGGCATCGCCCGAAGCGATAGACTGGCGTCCCATGACGGCAGCCTGTAGGCCCGAGCCACACATTTTATTGATTGTCGTCGCTTCCAGACCCTTGTCCATTCCGGCCTTGAAGCCAGCCTGACGTGCCGGGGCCTGGCCCTGACCAGCAGGCAGGCAATTGCCCATGATGATTTCGTCGGCCTCGTCAGCGCCGAGCTTCGCCTCGGCTACTGCGGCCTTCACCGCAACCGCGCCAAGCTCGTTCGCGGACATCGCGGAAAGATCTCCAAGCAATCCCCCCATTGGCGTACGCGCCATTCCGACGATGACGACTGGATCTGTATCAGACATGGGAAAACTCCTTCAGGATAAGTTTTGCATCTATTGTGCACCTGCGAACAAATGGAGCGGAATAGGCCCCTGCGTCAAGTCACCACTTAGTCGTAAGCGCAAACACGACCGCTAGCGCACGCGTTGCGGTGCCGTCGCATCAAGCGTCACGGCGCGATCCATAATGTCGATCAGTTCGTCATTCACCTGATCGACCGAATAGACTTTAACGTGACGCAACGATTTTCCGGTGCCTTCAATTCTTTCGAGATAATCATCCGCCAGCGACGCGCCCTGCCAGAGCTGAAGGTTGCAACGGTCAGTCTGTCCCATGACGGAAAAGACCCGCTCATTGCCGCTCCAGCACGGAAACCCCCAGGCGAGTTTTACGGTCAGATGAGGCCAGTGTTTTTTAATCGCTTCTTCCAGCGCAATCGCAATCGCGCCCTGATGAGGTTCCAGATTGTCCAAATACGTGCGCACCGTTTTTGGCTTCGGCATCGTTTCACTCACCCATCGTTTTGCACCCGAAACAAGCCATAACCCAGTGTGCGCCGCACAAACCAGAGGGAGACAGGATTTTTTTCAAACAAAAAGGGCGACCGTTATAGCCGCCCTTCTGTTGGTTCTGAGATTTAATCTACCAGATCCGGATACGCTCTTCCGGCGGCAGGTAAAGCGCATGGTCGGGACCGACATCAAACGCTTCATACCACTCGTCGAAATTTCGAACGATTCCGTTGACGCGGTAATAGGGCGGGCTGTGCGGACCGCGAATGAGCTGCTGGCGCAGAGCCTCTTCACGGTACTTGTTTCGCCAGGCCTGCGCCCAGGCCATGAAGAAGCGCTGATCGCCTGTATAACCGCCGAGCACCGGGGCTTCTTCATCTGCGCTGATCTCGCCATCACCATTGGCGTCCAGACTCATCTTGTAAGCTTTGTAGGCCATTGAGAGACCGCCAAGATCGCCGGTGTTTTCGCCGAGGCCCAGACGTCCATTGACGCAGGTTTCGCCATCATCGAGCGGACAGAACTCGTTATACTGTCCGACCAGCGCATCAGTCCGAGCGACGAAGGCTGCCTTGTCTTCCGGGGTCCACCAGTCACGCAGAACACCGTCGCCGTCAGACTTCGAACCCTGGTCATCGAACCCATGGCCGATCTCGTGTCCAATCACGCCGCCAATAGCGCCGTAATTGATCGCCGGATCCGCATCGAGATTGAAGAATGGCGGCTGCAGAATGGCTGCAGGGAAGACGATCTCATTTCGGTTCGGGCTGTAATATGCGTTGACGGTTTGAGGCAGCATGAACCATTCAGTCTTGTCGATTGGATGACCAAGCTGGATGATCATGACTTCGAAAGCCCAGGTATTGGCTGCGATCGAATTGGCGAACGCACTGTTGCCGACTTCCAGGCCGTCATAGGTCTCGAACTTTTCAGTATAGCCAATCTTCGGTGTGAACTTGGACAGCTTGTCTCGGGCCTCAACTTTCGTATCGTCGCCCATCCAGTCGATTTCATCAAGATTGTCGGCCATGGCGCGCCGCAGGTTTGCCACCAGCTCATCCATTGCCGCCTTGTTTTCGGCAGGGAAATAGCGCTCAGCGTAGACCTTGCCGACCGCCTCACCCAGGGCACCCTCAACGGCCTGAACACCACGCTTCCAGCGAGGACGTTGCTCCTCCTGACCGCGCAGCTGCTTGGCGTAGAATTCAAAGGATGCATCATCAATCGCCTTCGGGAGAACCGACGCGAAATCTGACAGAAGGTGCGCTGTCAGGTAGGCCTGCCAGTCTTCGTTCGACGCAGAATTCAGAACTTCAAATATACCGGCAATGCCGCCGCCGGAGATCTTTTCGACCTGTTCTTCGGTCAGTCCAAGTTCTGCGATCTCGTCGGCATCGGGTGTGACCTGACGCACCACAAACTCTTCCTGATCGCCCAGCCCAAGTCGATCGAGCATCGACGCCAGAGGGAAATCTCCGGCAAGGGCGAGCATCTCATCCTTGGACATTTTATTATAGGTCAGGTTGCGATTGCGGCCGACGGTACGGTCCCAATGCGCTGCGGCGATTTCGGTTTCAAGCGCCAGAACGCGCGCCGCCGCATCGGCAGCATCGTCGTATCCAGCCTGCTCCAACAGGAAGGTGAGATAAGTCAGATACCCTTCACGGGTCTCAACATTCTTGCCTTCATCATTCAGGTACATGTCGCGGTCCGGCAGACCAAGGCCTGCCTGAGTGACATAGAAAATATAGTTCTCGGTATCTTTTGAATCGACGTCGACCCAGCCCGCGATTGGCGAGGTGAAGCCAACCGTCGACATCACGGCTGCCAGATCTTCCTTGGTTTCAATCGATGCTATGCGATCAAGATAGGGCTGAACGGGTGTCAAACCGGCCGCTTCGATCGCGTCCGTATCAACATAGGCATTGTAGAAGGCTGCGACTTTGCCTTCCAGAGTTGCTGGATCCGGTTTGGCCTCAGCGAGATCGTCGATGATAAACTTGACCCGCTGTTCTGATTTTTCGCGCAGGAGCGAGAATGCCCCGTAGCGCGTGCGATCGGCTGGCATCTCGAACTCGTCATACCAGGTACCGTTGACGTGCCTGAAGAAATCATCGCCTGGCTCTACAGATTTATCCATGGAGTAGAGGTCGAGACCAAACTCTCCCCAATCATCGCGCGAAGCCGTGACGACTTCGCGTTCAGCTTTGGCCGTGTCAGCCGAATCTGCCCCGGAAGGCGCCGCTGTTTGCGTGGCTTCTTGCGCACCGCAGGCTGCGAGCACAGCCGCCGCTGCTCCCGCCAAGAGTAGGTGTTTCATGGTTTTCTCCCTGAACTTAAAACCAGTCGTGATAGTTTCTATTTATTCCGCTGGCGCAGGCTGCGCGTGACCGCCGCTTGTGCCAATCAGCTCTTCGCTGTCGATTGTGACTTCCCCGGAATAGGACTCGCCGATCTTGCGATATGGACGCCCGACCCAGCTCCACCGGAACACGCGCCCGATCTCGACGCCAACTGCGTAGAGAGTCGGAACGAGCAGCAGAGATACGAAGATTGCAAACGCCACCGCATACCCAAGCGAAATGACCATCGGCTTGAGGAATTGCGCCTGCATCGACCGCTCGGCGATCAAAGGCAGGATGCCGACAAATGTCGTGACCGAGGTCAGCAGGATCGGCCGGAACCGAGACACACCCGCATCGACGAGCGCTTGCACCGCTCCGACACCCTCTTCCCGTTTTCGATTCACGAAATCCACGAGGACAAGGTTATCATTGATCACCACCCCGGCGGCAGCCGCAATCCCGAAGATCGAGAACATGGCCATGGAGGTGCCTGTAATCGCGTGCCCAAGGATCGCTCCCGTCAGCGCGAACGGAATCGCGGTCATCAACAGGAGCGGCTGCGCATAAGAGCGGAACGCAATGGCGAGCACGATGTACATGCAGACAATCGCGCCGACCGCCAGCATGTTGAGCTCGCGGAAGAAGCGCTGTTCTTCCTCGAATCCGCCAGCCGCACCGCGCTCAATATCCGGGAATTGCTTCTCAAACTCAGGCCAGAAATTGACATTCATATCGGCCATAACCTGGTTACGTCCGCCATCACCTTTGACTTCGGCATATACGGAAACCGAACGGGTCCGGTTGCGGCGAAGGATACGATTGATCCCCGGCGCGTAAGTGAACTCTGCGACCTGCGTCAGCGGAAGCTCGCGGCCATCGGCGGTTCGGATGCGTAGATTGTCCAGGCTGTCGAGATCAGTCCGTGCGGATTTCGGCAGACGAACCATGACGCGCACGTCTTCGCCGTCACGTGGAAGACGCTGAACTTCCTCGCCAAAATAAGCCTGTCTGACCTGTCTCGAGACATCGGCCAGCGTCACGCCGAGCGCCTCCGCGCCTGGCTTCAATTCGATCCGAAGTTCGTCTGCAGCGGCGGTGAGATTGTCGCCAATATCATATGCGGCAGCATAAGTGGCGAGCTGTTCCTGCACCACGGCGGACGCTTCTCGCAGCCGGTCCAGATTCTCATGGTTCAGCGCAAACCGAATACCGGTATCATTCTCGTTATCAGTGAAATCGAACTCGATTTCCTCGGCGTCTTGAATCGGGCCCACCAGCTCTCGGATCGTCTCGGAGATCTCTCGGGTCGACAAGAGCTCTGGCCGATTCTCCGGAGGCACCAGGCCAATCCAAGCCTGGACGCTGCTATTTGATGCAACGATCGAAGCGCCTTCAATGACCCCGCCCTGATAGTCTCCTACCGTTCGGTTGATCTCGCCGTTCCATTTTGCGTCAAGTTGAGCTTTCGCCGTCGTCACACCGGCGGCAAGCTGATCTCGAACCTGAAGCGTCCGCGAGAACGGAGTACCGTCCGGCATATCGATCTCGACCTGCACCAGATCGCTTTCAATCTCGGGCATGAACTTGAACGGTACGATGCGATTGCCCACGAGCATGATTGCGAACGCGAAAACGATGAAGAAGAAGACGATTGTCGCGTAGCGCATGCGTAGAGCGAACTCGAGCACCGGTTTGTAGACATGCTGCGCGAACCAAAGCAAGCTGTCAGCTATGCGCTGTTGGAACCGCGCCAGCGCGTTCTGCTTGGTCTTGTCCTCTTTCTTCATGTGCGACAAGTGCGCTGGCAGGATGAACATACATTCGATGATCGAGAAGACGAGCGAGGCAATAACCACAAAGGTGATCTGCTGGGTGAACGCGCGGGTTGGCCCGGTCAGCAATGCCCATGGCGCAAATGCGATAATCGTCGTGATGACGCCGAACACGACGGGCTTGAGCACCATCTGGGTGCCAACAATCGCGGCATCGAGGCCTTCCCTTCGTCCACTTTCCACCTCTCGGTGAATGTTCTCCCCGACCACAATGGCATCGTCGACGATGACCCCGATCACGAGCAGAACGGCGAAGGTTGAGAGCACGTTCCAAGACACGCCGAACAGAGGCATCAGCATAATTCCGCCTGCGAAGGCCGTGATGATGCCGATCGTCACCCAGAAGGCCACAATCGGTCGCAGGAACAGGATCAGTACCAGCATCACCAGAACCGCACCGAGCAGCGCCGACTCTGAAATCAGCTTCATGCGCGCCTGGAAGGGTTGTGAATTGTCCCAGAGAATGTCGATCTGCATACCACCGGGAAGGATGCCGGAGGCTGGATTGTTGGCGCGCTCGATATAGTCGCGGAAATTGTTGGCGTAGGTGACAATGTCCATCTTGTCCGGCTGAACCACCATGACAAACGCTGTCGGGCGATTGTCGAATGTGGCGTCGAGGTCGGCATCGATGAACCCGTCGATCACTTCAGCGACATCCCCAACGCGGATCGTCCCTTGCGCATTGGACTGGCGCACGATGATGTTTTCGAATTGCTCTTTCGTATCAGCGAGCGCCCGGGATGAGATGGAAACATCGCCAACGCTGGAGCGAATTTGGCCGCCCGAAGAATTGAGCGACGATTGCCGGATCGCCTGAGCGACCTCCGAAAAGCTCAAATTGTACTGGCGTAGCGCATTCTCGGAGACTTCAATCGAAACTTCCTCAGGCAGCGTTGCCTGCAAGACGGCGAGTTCACCACCGCTGATCTCGGCAATATCGTCGCGCACATCGTCAGCGACACGCTTCAAGGTCAGCTGATCCACATCCCCGTGAATCGCCATTCCGAAGTACCAGTCGCGCTGCTCCCAGCGCTGAACCTGCGGCTGGAATGCGGCCTGCGGCAGGTTATTGATCTGATCGACCCGCAGTTTGATCTCATCGATGAAGACCTGCATGTCGATATCGTCGCGACCGCGAATATTGACCACCGCGAAGCTTTCGCGCGCGACCGATGTGATGCGATCCAGTCCGTCAATATCTGCAACGGCTTCCTCGATCCGGGTGATGATCTGCTCTTCGACATCCTGGGGAGACGCGCCGTTCCAC
>JANSXJ010000095.1 GCA_024743015.1 Hyphomonas sp.
CTGTTCGGAAAACTCGCCAAAGGCGGCACGGTGAAAATCGGACACGACAAGAAGAAGGACGAACTGACCTTCAAATATGTCGAGGACAAGCCAAGCAAGCGTAAGCCGAAGACCACGGGCAAAGGTAAGCCTGAGAAGGTTTGATTCCGCTGCTTGAAAACCGAGCATCCCGGACTTGATCCGGGATCTTCATCCTTGTTCTAAAAATTCAGGCATGAGGTCCCGGATCAAGTCCGGGACACTCGGATTGCGTTCTTTCGTACCCCCTATCCCCGCGCCGGAAGGTGTCTCCGGCGGAAGGTGATTGCCGCTCTAAACCGAAAATGCGCTCTCGCGCGCCACGGTCAGGTGCGGGACGCCGTCGCTGGTCTTTTTCCACGACACGCCTTCCGGCGAAACCTGAGCCGTAACGCGTTGCCGGAAGGCTGAGAAACTGTCCCAATCGACAACATCCACCGGGTCGTCAAAGTGCAGGGTCAGTTCATAACCGGCGCCGTCGCGCAGTTCCCTGACCGCGTGGACACGGCCTTTGAAGGTCCGCTTCAGATAGGTCCCGCTGACGCGTTCTCCGACTTGCCAACACGCCTCAGGCTCGTTTGACAGGCGCGCGGCGGCGGTATTCCAGTCGCGAAACCCCATTTCACGCGCGACCTGTTCAAGCGCAGCTGCATAGCTGAGCCTCGTCTCGCTATTGGCTTTCAATTCGCGCGCCCGGGCTTTTGCCTGCACGCGGGTATAAATGTGCTGTATCATCACAGCGTCCTTTCACAATTCCAGTATGGTCCAGCGAAGGGCGGGGCTCGCATTGCCGCCAGACCAGAAGTGAGAAGGTCTGCGATAGGCCGGATACTCCGGGAGGTCTTCACCAGGGACTTTCGTCCAGCGAGCGGCAGGCGCCTCAACCGAGGCGCTCCCTTACGCGAGAAACCGGTGAAAGGTCAACTCACGGACAACAAATCACCTGGTCAGGCTTTTTCCGTATCGCCGCCCATGATTTCCATCATACGGTCATGCAGATCGACTTCCCAGGTCTCTGCGCGTTCGCGCACGCGGCTGACATAAGCCTCATTCTCATGCGCCGGAATGTTCATGTCATAGACGTCTGCGACCTCGATCATGGATTGCTGATCCATCTCATGGAACGCCATTTTCATTTGGTCTGCCGTCTCGCGCGGGATGCCCATCGCCTCAAAGGCAGAGCGGCCAATTCTGAGGGAGCTATCATAGGTTTCGCGGATAATGTCGCGGCACCCATGCGCCCAGAGTTCATAGACGTGATGGCGGTCCACGGCCCGGGCGATCACATGCAGATCCGGGAAATTACGAACCGCATATGCGACGAGCTCAGTGATCTGTTCCTTGTCATCAATGGTGACGATGAGCATTTTCGCCTTATCGATCCCGGCCGCGTGCAGAAGATCCGGCCGGGTTGCGTCGCCAAAATAGGCGTGGCTGATGCCGTAGGTTCGCAAGATGTCCAGCTGTTTGGAACTATAATCAATCACGGTCGCGGTATAGCCTGCGGTTCGCAGCATGCGGTCGACAATCCCGCCTATCCGGCCTCGACCGGCAATAATGATCCCATTGTCTTCTTTGATCTCGTCCGCTTCAGCCTCCTGACCCCGCGCATAGATGCCAGCGACGATCTGATCATAGAGAATGAACAGGAGCGGCGTGATCAACATTGACAGGGCGACCACCAGCAAGAGCAAGCTGGCAACATTGTCGGCGATGATCCCATTGGTGGTCGTAAAGGCGAGCAGAACAAACCCGAACTCCCCGGCCTGCGCCAGTCCGAGTGTGAACAGCCAGCGCTGCGCCCCGCGGATCTTGAAAGCCGTGCCGAGCAAGAACAGAACGGTCGCCTTGAGCAGGATAAGGCCTGCAGTCATGCTGATCACCAGGCCAAAGTTCTCAGACAGGAGCTGGAAATTGATCCCCGCCCCGACAGTGATGAAGAACAAACCGAGCAGCAATCCCCTGAACGGATCGATGTCCGATTCCAGCTCGTGCTTATACTCGGAATTGGCGAGGACGACGCCGGCCAGGAAGGTTCCCAGCGCTGGTGACAAACCAACAAGGGTCATCAACAATGCGATTCCGATCACCATCAGCAGAGCCGTAGCCGTAAACAGCTCGCGCAGTTTGGCGCCCGCGACGAAGCGAAAGATTGGCCGTGTCAGATAGTTTCCGCCCAGAATGACCACCGCGATCGCGCCGACCGTGACCAGCATGGTCTGCCAGCCGTTCAGATTCTCGACCAGGCTCAGGCCGTGCTCCTCACTGCCGCCCGCGGTCAGGGTCGCGACCTCCGGCAAGGCCAGCAGAGGAATGATCGCCAACATCGGAATGAACGCAATATCCTGGAACAGCAGCACAGAAAAACTCGCTTGCCCGCCATCACTCTTCATCAGGCCTTTCTCGTTCAGCGTCTGCAACACGATCGCGGTCGAAGAGAGCGACAGGATCATGCCGATAATCAGCGCCGTGCTCCAGGATTGCCCAAACGCCATCGCCACCGACATGACCAGCAACATGGTCATAAGGACCTGCCCTCCGCCGAGCCCCATCAATCGATTTCGCATTTGCCAGAGCAGCTTGGGTTCCAGCTCCATCCCTACCAGGAACAGCATCATCACAACGCCAAACTCGGCAAAATGCTGCAAGGCGATCACGTCGACCTGGAGCAAACCCAGGAGCGGGCTGATGCAAATACCTGCGATCAGATATCCGAGGACCGAGCCGAGCTTTAATCTGGTCGCGATCGGAACGGCGATGATCCCGGCGCACAGGAGAATAAAGGCGAGAAGGAGAAAATCGGACATGGCGGGCGCTCGTCGATGCTGAGGTTTCAAGCGATATAGGCGTATTTCGCGTGATTGCGAAAGCGGCTGAGCCCGGAACAGCTCATCCGGTTGTTCTGTTCGCCAAAACTGATGTACAAAGCCCGAGTTGAGTATTGGGAGGTGACGCGTGCTTAAGTGGTTTCTCGGCATCCTGGTTATAATCGGCGTCGGCAGCGCAGCGGCCTGGTGGTGGTTGAACCGACCTTTGATTATTCGCCATCCCAACTTCGGGACAGATTGTGCCGATCTCGTTTCCCAAGGTGGCCTCGACCGCAAGGTCGACTGCGTCCGCGTCTGGTACGGGACCAATCGCAAGCTCGAAACGGGCGACGCAATACTCGCCTCTGATACCGCGGACGTGATTGAAGGCACAGGCGAAAATGGCGAAACCCTCCGTCTCGGACGGGCAGATGTCTGGCTTCCGAAACTGATTGAGGACGGCGGCTCGCGCGAACGCGGAGAAACACCCCATGTGCAGGGCCAGGCTCCGGATGATGCCGACAAGCTCTCCGAATATGTCTTCCTGACGCGAATCACGACGAGCGGACGCGAAACCTTCACGGCAACGCTTCAGGACGCCGTTTATTATGAGGGCTCCGACGCCATCTTGCTTTTTGTGCATGGCTTCAACGTGAAATTCGATGACGCGCTGGTGCGCGCCGCGCAACTTTCGAACGACCTGTCACGTAATGAAACCTATGATGTCGGGATTCCCGTCCTTTACAGCTGGCCGTCGGCTGGCGAAGTTTCGATTGAGGAATATCGCGGCGATCGTGATCGCTCGATCAATTCCGCCCCGTATCTGGAAGAATTTCTCGATCTGATCACAGAGGATCTGGACGTCAGCCGGATCAATATTATCGCCCACTCCATGGGCAATCGCGTCCTCACCAAAGCGCTTGAGGATTATGCGCGAGACTATCTCGTGCGGCACGACCGGGATGATCTCGAATTTCGAATCCTGCTGGTCGCCGCTGATGTCGAGCGTGACGTCTTTGCCGCCGCGAATGGTGTCTTTGATAATCTCGACGCCAATGTCACGATCTACACGTCTGATACGGATCGTGCACTCTATGCGTCGAATATTCTCAACCAGGCGAAAAGACTGGGAGAAACCGATACCGACAAGCCATATATTCGCAACGCCCAGAACTATCAGACGATTGATGCGACTGCGGTGACGACGCAATTATTTGGTACGGGGCACAATTACTATTCAGACAATCCGACCATTCTTTGGGACATGATGTGCACGATCGGCGAAACGCAGCCTCAGGATCGCGCACTCGAAATCGCGCGCTATGGTGGATTGCCCGACGGCGATCCGTATTATCGGGTCAATTCAATGATCGCGCCGCAAACCGAAGCATGCACACTGCATCGCTCAGCTTTCCCGGCGGGTGGTCTTGAAATTGCCGAGCCTGAAGACGCGTCTGCGCCAGAACCGGCGCCCCGCCGCGATCGCAGCCTCGCGCCGCCGCCCCCTCCGCCAGAGCCTGTCGCGGAAATGGAACCCATGGCCGATCCCCAGTCGCTTCCGCTGGAAACGACGTTCTATGTTGTCGACTATGACGCGGTCGATCTGACACCATATGAAGCCGTCCTGCGCCAGGTTCTCGACAGCGGTGAGACGATCGAATCGCTGACCATCAGTGCGTACAATGACACGGCGGGTCTGGATGCAGAGAGCCGTGTTCAGACGGTTCGCTTCGCCAATCTCGTCCGCGAGTGGTTCATCGCCAATGGGGTCGATCCGAGTGCGATTACGACGATCGGATATGGCGAACAGGACCTCGCCATAGAGACCGAGGACGGGGTGGATCAACCCTTGAACCGCCGCGTCGTGATCAACGTCGTATCGAACTAGTTCCCTACAGGTTCGGCGACAACGCGGAACCCAAGCGAACGATCGCGGACAGAACGGTCGTTCCGTGCGCGATTGGCGGCGCGGTGCTCAGCAGCGCCGAGTCGCCAGGACCCGCCCCGCACGACGAAAAGCTGGCAACCTGACCTGTTGACGACACGTCCATCACTTGGTGCATCCGCATAATTATTGACATAGCAGTCCGCGACCCACTCACGGACATTGCCTAACATGCCTGAGACACCAAATGGATTATCCGGAAGGCTGACCGTATCCGAAATTCCCCCACTCACGGCCCCTTTGCCGGGAAAACTCGATCCCCACCAGTAGGGCGTACTGGTTCCGCCCCGCGCGGCATATTCCCATTGGGCTTCGCTCGGCAGGCGGTACCGGCGCTCACCTTGCTGAGACAGCCAGGTCGTGTAGGCCACAGCATCATCATAGCTGACCCGCGTGACCGGCTCGCTGCTATCGCCGCCAGGATCTGCCCGGCAGGCACCGGCATCGGCGCAAAGCTGCCATTGCTGGCGCGTGATTTCGGTAGCGCTGATCGAGAATGGGCGAAGCGTCACCTCGCGCTGTGGCCCCTCATTTCCCGACCGGTTCGCCTCATTGTCGGGCGACCCCATGGTGAAACTCCCGCCCGGCAAGTCAACCATATCCGGACAGACGGTGCAGCTCGCTACCGGCGGCGGAGGCGGCGGCTGCACGTCGGAATCGGTAGCGGATTCGGGCGGATTGATCGCTTGCCACCCAAACCATCCTCCAACGCCCAACACCGCAGCCACACCGATCAGCATGGGAACCGGGCTCGAAGATTTCTTCTTTTCCGCCGGTTTCGGTGTCTCAACAGCGCGCGCAGGTGCCGCATGCTGAGGGACCGGTTTCGGCTCCGGCGGTGCAGGCTCGGGCGCTTCTGATGCGGGTGTTGCCACGCCTGCCGCCGCCTGCACAGCCGCCAATCGGTTGCGCGCCAGCGACTCATAGTGACCGTCCGGATAGCGACTGAGATATGCCTCAAAATCTGCCGGGTCGTCACCATCCTTGATGGACGTCCAGAACACTGTTTCGATTGTGGCGTCGTTCTGGGCAGTTGGCGACGCGGGCGCTGCCACAGCGCTTGCAGCCGTTTCAGCGGCCGTGTGCTTTTCGAGCGATCGCTTGATATCGCCAACGAACTCCGCCCAGCGCGCTTCGTTGCGATCGCCATTCCAGCCAATCAGGTCAGCCGTCTGCGTGAGTTCGAACATGATTGGCCTGTCGGCCTCTTCGATCATCGCCGGCACCATCTCGCAACTGCGTTGCCCGAGTGTGGCTTCGGCGCGTACCCATTTGGATTTCACAGACGTTTGCGACCAGAGCACTACGACGACGGCGGAATCGCGGAGCATGTTCTCCGTGACCTCGTCATAGGTCTGCCCGGCGCGCAGCACCTTATCCCACCAGACCGAAAACCCTTCAGCCTCCAGCGCCTCGGCGATCACTTGCGCGATCGGTCGATCCGCTCTGCTATAGGATAAGAAAATGTGCGACATCGTCCCCGGCCCCTGTGATTTGTTATGGTTAAAGCGACCTTGCTCCCAGCCATGACACAAAACTCTGCCAATCCAAAGCAGAAGTTCAGTCGGAACACACATGTCGGAATTTCGAAAAATCTTTTTAATACAGCCTGCAAGCGCGAAACCTTCTTGCCAGCCGCGAAGTGAACGTGTTTCGTGTTCGGGATGGATAAGCCAGGAATGGGCGTATGACTTTTCGCTTCAATGACGAACTTCTATTGTCGGAAGAAGACCGAGCCCTGGCCGCACGCACCTACCCGAATGTATACTTCGCGCTGGATCATCCTGAATTGAGAAACGAATTCCAGCGCGTTGATCGAGCGGCGATTGACGCGAAGCGACGGTCTCGATGGATTGGCTGCGCGGCGCTGGTATTTGCCACCTTGTCGCTGCTCGCCTTTCCGGTTGATGTTGTCATCAAGGGGATCTGGACGAATGAGGCCGCGCACAAACCGATCCTGAATTACCTTGCCATTGCCGGTGCCTGTTTTGGCATTCTTGCACTGATCTTCGGGAATATCGGTCTCGGCTTTGGCAAAGTGAAACGCGGCTGGCTGATGAAGCGCCTGATCACTGAACGCCTGCGCCAATGGCACGCGCAATATATCGCCGCCCACTCCGTCGAGATTGCCGTCGCGGCTCAGCAACCAGAGGCAAAGGCGGCCTGGTTGGACCAGCGCGATCTCAGCTTCAAACGTTTCAAGCGGAACTTCATCGATCAGATTTCCAGCGAGTACACCAAATACACCCACGCCTCCGCCGCCGCGCATTCCGGCCAGAGCGTGACCGATCCAAAGGCCGAAACCGCGTTCTGGATCGAAGATGCCTGGGCCAGTAAGGCCGCAATGAAACCTGACAAGGCACAGCAAGCGGCGCTCGACGAAATCTGTCGCGCTCTGCATGAAACCCGGATGCGGGGGCAAATCCAGTACACCAATTATGTGCTTTCATCGGAGGGTAAATTCTGGTCCTCGCCCTCCAAGCAGCTGCATATTCTCGGAAATCTCAGCTATCTGCTCGTCGTCTTTGCGTTCGTCGCGAACTTCATCGCGCTCGGTGCTGCGGTCTGGGGACCATTCGTGGAAAGCACCTCCGTGCTGAGCGCGCTGGCAATCGCTTTCGCAATTCTTGCGGTCGGCGTCCGGGCGATGCTGGAAGGCCTGCGACCGCAGCGCGAGACGCGGCGGATGCAATTCTATGCGGGCGCGATCAACCGCGCCGACCGAGACTTTGACTCAGCACGCACTCATGCAAAACGTATCG
Organism: Hyphomonas sp.; assembly: GCA_024743015.1. GTDB lineage: Bacteria > Pseudomonadota > Alphaproteobacteria > Caulobacterales > Hyphomonadaceae > Henriciella. The sequence goes on from JANSXJ010000095.1 coordinate 7,533, forward strand.
CCGCCTTCAGCAAACTGGAGCGCGCGTCATATGATGAAATGGTCGAGTTTATCAGCTCCAACGAACGCGCGAGATTTGTGCTCTAGCGGCCCGCGCAGGCCTCAAGCGCAAGATCGTCGACCTCAAGCGCCGCCGCGACCCGATACGGCGTATCCGTCGCAAGCATGGTAAGTCCGCCATCGGCGAGGGCCTGGAACTCGCTTGGATCGCCGTCTGACCAATAGACATCATCGAGACGTTCGCCCGCCCGGCCGAGCGTGCCAAATGCTGTCTCGACCCCGCGATTGCCAATCGCCGCATAGGCCCGGGGGTTTGGATTGCTGATCCCCATCCAGGCGACGACATTGTCAAAGTTCACGCCTTGCGCGGCCAGTTCGTCCTGATGGGCGCTGCTGTTAACGCTCGCCGTCATCATCAGGTCTGGCGCGAGCCGCGCCACTTCAACAGCCTGATTGTCATTATAGGTGATCAGCACGACATTTTCCTCGGCCTCAGCCGCGCGCACCAGCGAGATGATGTTTCGGAAACTTGTGGTTGGCTTCTTGTCGAGCTCAACAATTGCCCCGGTCGATTTCGCCCAGAGCAGCACGTCTGTCAGTTTCGGGGCCTGAAACGCTGTGACCGTTCCGTCATTGTCTTTGAGGTTCAGCGTCCGGATCGTGTCCCAGTCTGTATCTGCGACAAAGCCACTGCCGGTCGTTGTACGACCGAGGCTACGATCATGCATCAGGAACAAGACCCCATCCCGGCTTTCCGCCACATCGATCTCATGGATCAGGATCCCCTGGTCGAAGCCATATTGCATCGTCTCGATGGCGTTTTCGGGATAACCCGGCGCGGGTCCACCGCGATGGGACGCAATCAACAGGCCGCCGCTCTCGCGCACACAGTCGAAGAAGTCGGGCAGCGGTCCGACCGTTACTGCAGACTGATTTTGAGAATCCAGCGCTTCACGAGCACGATCCGAAGTCTCCTCGCGTTCTTCTAGAGTCAGCGCCTGCGCCTCACTCGGCGGGTCAAACTCCCCTGCCTCCGGCTGACATGCAGAGAGACAAATACTCGCCACAGCGAGTGTAAGTGGGAGAAGACGTCGCATGCTATATCACTTTCGATTCTTGCCGAGCCTGTATCGTCAACCTACAACATTCCTCAGGCCCTGAAAGGGGCGAGAACACTACAGATTTATGGAGGATAACCGATGCAAGGCATCATGCAGGACTGGCAGCTCACGACGAACAAGATTCTGGAGCACGCCAAACGTATCAATCCAACCCGCGAGATAATCACGCGCCGCGTCGGAGGCGAGATCGTTCGCACCAGCTATTCACAGCTGCACGATCTTTCCAAACAGGTTTCTGGCGCCCTGATCGAAGGCGGCATCGGTCTTGGCGACCGCGTTGCGACGCTTGGCTGGAACTCGGCGCGCCACATGGCAGCCTGGTATGGCACGATGGGCATTGGCGCCGTTCTGCACACAATCAATCCGCGCCTGCACCCCGATCAGATCGCCTGGATCGCCAATCACGCCGAAGACAAGGTGCTGATCCTCGACACCACGTTCCTGCCCATCATCGAGGCGGTGAAAGACAAGTTCGAGACGATCAAGACCTATGTGATTTTCGCCGACGCTGACAATATGCCGGAAAACTCGCTCGGCGCGATTGCCTTTGATGACTGGGTGGCGGGCAAGTCTCTGAATGCCAGCTGGGGCGATTTCCCGGAAGAAACGGCGTGCGGGCTCTGCTACACGTCGGGGACAACCGGAAACCCGAAAGGCGTGCTGTATTCACACCGCTCAAACGTCCTGCACACCATGATCACAATGTCCAAGGATGCCATGGGCATGGGCTCGGACGATGTCGTGTTGCCCGTCGTTCCGATGTTCCACGCCAATGCCTGGGGCCTTGCCTTTGGCTGCCCAGCCACCGGCGCCAACATGGTGATGCCGGGCGCGCAAATGGACGGCGCCAGCATCTACGAGCTGCTCGACACGGAAAAAGTGACGATTACCGCAGCGGTGCCAACGGTCTGGCTCGGCCTGCTCACCTATTTGCGCGAGAACAATCTCAAACTGCCACATCTGCGCAAAGTCGTGATTGGCGGCTCCGCAGTACCGGAAGCCATTCTGCGCGCGTTCGAGACCGAGTTCGAAGTCGATGTCATTCACGCCTGGGGCATGACCGAAACCAGCCCGCTCGGCACGCTTGGCACCCTGCCACCCCACTTGATGGATGCCGATATCGACACCCGCATGACGCAGAAGCTCAAGCAGGGTCGCCCGCCATTTGGGGTTGAGCTGAAAATTGTCGATGACGAGAACAATGATGTCGCCTGGGATGGGGAAACGTCTGGCCGTCTGGTCGTGCGTGGTCCGGCCATTGCCGCCGGCTACTTCAAGGGCGATGGCGGAAATGTCCTGGATGAGAACGGGTTCTTCGACACGGGCGATGTCGCAAACATGGACGAGTTCGGGACCATGCAGATCACCGACCGGGCCAAGGATGTGATCAAATCCGGCGGCGAGTGGATCAGCTCGATCGATATCGAGAATATCGCCGTTGGCCACCCGAAAGTCGCCAATGCGGCAGCGATTGGCATCTATCATCCGAAATGGGACGAGCGCCCGCTTTTGATCGTTCAGGCCGCGCCGGGCGAGACACCAACCAAGGAAGAAATGCTCAAACAACTGGAAGGTAAGATCGCCAAATGGTGGACGCCGGATGATGTCGCTTTCATTGACGAGATCCCGCTTGGTGCCACAGGCAAGATCAACAAGCTGAAACTGCGTGAGATTTTCAAGGACTATAAGCTGCCTACGGCCTAGTTCGCCTTACCGCTCGATATGGAAACACCCGGTGGTCCCTTGAGGTCTGCCGGGTGTTTTTAATTGGGCCGAACCCCCACCCGTTCACGCCGCATAAACCTTAAATCGGCAAGCTCTGAGAGTTAATCTTGTCTGCCTTAAACCAGACGTAATTAAACCTGAGACAGCTTGCATGAGTTTCGTTCTGAGCCTCGCCTTTCCCCTGATTGTCGGCACCGGCCCGATGGACGAGGCTCTGCGCGCGACCGAAGCTCCGGACAGCCTGCGCGCCGCCTTCACCGTCGAAATGAGCAGCGCCAAAGCCAGCCGCACATTTGCCTTCGACCCGCGAGAGCCGGACGGGCGGCGCTGGCGCCTGATCATCGCCCGCGGAGAAGACGGCGATCTCGATCAGGCCGCAGCCGCGTGGGGCGCAGAGACGGCGCCAGATGGGCGTCTGTTTCCGGACGATCTGCGCGCCAGCTTCGGCGAAACGGTCTATGTCGATGATATGGGTCCGGCCTGGCGGTTGAAATTCCAGCATGCGCCGTCTGCGAATGACGGCGCGCTTGATATCTGGGCGACGCAGCGCTTGCAGGCCGAAGCCTGGATGGAGCCTGGAGATGGCCGCTTCATGCGGATCGACTATGCCCTGCCCCGCCCGGTCCGCGGACCAAAAGGCGGTCGCCTGACGCGGTTCGAGCAAAGCTATCTTCTCGAGACCGAACCGGAATGGGGGCTGACCTATGTGTCCCAGTTCCAGCTCAATTTTGAGGCCAAGGCGGGGTTCCGGACGATCCGTCAGAATTACACGGCGGTGATCACCGAAGCGACCTTCTTTTTCGCCAGCCCGGAGCTGGAACAGCATTTCGTCTCAGCCCAGCTGGACCCGGCCTGGCC
>JANSXJ010000075.1 GCA_024743015.1 Hyphomonas sp.
AAAGCCCGATTGCTGATCTGGTGAACAGCGCCTCCGGGGGGATGGCAGGATCAATCACGGCCGCGATCTTCCTGAAGCAATTCGTCGATGCTAAGTCCTGGGTGCACCTTGATGTCTGGGCCTGGCGGGAGAGCAAGTATGGGCGTCCGGCTGGCGGCGCGGCTTGCGGCTTACGGGCCGTCTGGACCGCGCTTCAGGCGCGCTACAGCTAGCGCGTATCACTGACGATATAGCGTGGACCAACGCCGAGCCGTCGCGCTTGATCGTCGGGATTGTAGAGCCGGCAAGCCTTCAGCGAAAGGCAACCACAGCCAATACAGCCGTCCAGGCGATCGCGCATCCGTTCCATCATGGCGATGCGGTCATCCAGGGTTTTGCGAAACCTGCGACTGATCTTGCTCCAGTCCGCTTTGGTCGGTGTTCTGCCGTCTGGTAGCTGCGTCATGACCTCTTTGATCTGCTCAATCGTCAAACCAATTTGTTGAGCGATCAGGATAAAGGACAGGCGGCGAATGTCCGCGCCTTCATAGCGCCGTTGATTTCCAGAATTGCGGTCCGGTGTGATCAGACCTTTCTTTTCGTAGAACCTGATCGCCGATACCGAAAGCCCGGTCCGGCTTGCAAGATCACCAATCGAAAACCCGCGTTTAATCGCCATTATTTTTCTCCAGAAAAAGCTTGACCTAAACTTAGGTTTAGGAATTACACGAGGATCTCCAATCAATCAAATGACGGAGATAAAGATGTCAAAAGCCATTCTCGAACATATCAATATGACGGTGAGCGATCCCGATAAGACGGCCGGCATGCTCAGCGATCTTTTCGGATGGCGCGTGCGCTGGAGCGGGGACTCCATTCATGGTGGCCGCTCAGTGCATGTCGGCAATGAAAGCGACTATGTTGCGCTTTACAGCGTCGGCACGCCAAGGGCGCTCAATGAAAATGAGACCTATCACCTCGCTGGCGCCGTGAACCATCTGGGGATTCTGGTCGACGACCTCGCCGCTGCTGAACAACGCATCCTGGAGTATGGAATCAAGACGCACAGCCACCAGACCTATGAGCCGGGAAGCCGGTTCTATTTCCACGATCATGACGGCATCGAGTATGAGGTGGTCAGCTATACTTGAGCGTTTGATAGAGTCCTGTCACGCAGCTGAGCTTTGGCAGCGCGGTCTTCCAATCCCACAGCTTCGTGACTCGCCAAGCCAGCGAAGCGCGTTAAGTTCGTCCTCAACCAGTTGAGGGTGAGACAAAATGCTGAAACAAACCATGCTCGCAGGGACGCTCGCGCTCGGGATAAGCGCCTGTGTGAGTATCCAAACGCAAGTGGCGGATGCGCCTTCGGTCAAACCTGAGGTGCAGGCCCTCGCGACGGCGCCGGAAATCGTGACGGATCCCATTCTTGGACCAGGCGATCGCCAACCGTCCGGACGCGCGCTTGGAATGCGCTCTGCCGTTGTCGCCCCAAACGCGGCCGCGGCGACGGCGCACCCCCTCGCTACGCAAACCGCGCTCGACATCATGAAACAAGGCGGTACCGCCATGGACGCGGCGATTGCAGCTAATGCGATGCTTGGCCTCGTAGAGCCGACGGGCAATGGCATTGGCGGTGATCTTTATGCAATCGTCTGGGACCCGAAGACCAATCAACTCTACGGTTACAATGGCTCAGGACGTTCACCCATGGGTGCAACGCTGGCAGACATGCAGGCGAAAGCAGATCAGTTCATGGACGGCGAAGAGATCCCGCCCTTCGGTGCGGCGCCCGTCACGGTGCCGGGGACAGTCGAAGCCTGGGGCGCGCTGCATGAGCGGTTCGGGCGCCTGACCTTCAACACACTGATGGAGCCAACCATTCGGTATGCGCGCGACGGCGCCCCAATCCCGGAAGTCATCGCCTATTACTGGCAGTTCGGCCCGCGCCGTTTCGTTCCGGCGGCTGAGAGCGGCATGCTTGAAGAGTATAACAATGCGAAACAGACCTACTTCTCGCCAACCCCCGTCGAGGGATCACTGTTCCGCAATCCGGACCTCGCCGATACGCTTGAGCGGATTGCATATGCCGGACCGGAGGATTTCTATACTGGCGAGATCGCGCAAACGATGGGCGATTATTTCGAGCGCATAGGCGGTTATCTGCGCTTTGAGGATTTCGCCGCGCATGATGGCGAGTGGGTAGAACCGCTCTGCGTGGAGTATCGCGAGTTGGTGAAGCTCTGCGAACTCGGCCCGAACACGCAAGGCGTCGCGGCCTTGCAAATGCTGGAGATGCTGGAACGGTTCGACTTGCGAGAAATGGGGTATGGTTCCGCTGACAGCCTGATGGCGCAAATCGAAGCAAAGCGGTTGGCCTTTGCGGATCGCGCTGCGGGATATGCTGACGAGGCGTTTAGCGGGATTGATCCGAACGTATTCATTCGTCCCGGCTATAATGCCGAGCGCGGCCTCGCGATTGATCTCAATCAGGCAATGGCGCCGCCGACGCCAGGATATGCCGAAGCCGATGCCAAGCTGGAAGAGGGCGACACGACCTATCTCACCGTCACGGACAAGGACGGGATGATGGTCTCCCTGATCCAGTCCAATTATCGCGGCATGGGGTCAGGTTTGGTCGCGGATGGGCTGGGCTTCATGTTTCAGGACCGGGGCCAGCTGTTTAGCCTCGACCCGGAACACCCAAATGTGTTTGAACCCGGCAAACGCCCGTTCCACACGATCATCCCAGCCTTTGCCTTCAAAAAGGACATGCCCGGCTGTCAGGTCCGCGCCACAGCGCCGGAACTCGCCTGCCCCTATGAGCCCTGGTTGAGCTTTGGCCTGATGGGCGGCGGAATGCAGCCACAGGGACACGTTCAGATCATTCTCAATCTAATCGATTTCGATATGGGGCTTCAGGAAGCCGGCGACGCGGCCCGATGGGAGCATCGCGGTGGCTGCGAGCCCACCGACGACCTGAACGGCGATGTCTGTGAAAGCGATATGGGCGTTGTCCATCTTGAAAGTGGCATTCCGGTCGAAGCGCGCGCAGAGCTCGAACGCCGCGGTCACACAGTCGAGTGCTGCCGCGCCAATGGCGGTGGCTACCAGGCCATCATGCGCGACTTTGAAAGCGGAGCCTGGATCGCTGCAACCGAGATGCGCAAGGATGGAAACGCGGACGGGTATTAGACTGTAGGTCCGCAGCGAAAGCATGCCGTGTTCCTGACGCAAGTCAGGACCCCAGGCGGTTGAGAGCACTCGCCCGTCCGCCATAGATGTCAACTTTCGTTGGCAATACGAATAAGATCTTGCTCGGTATGAGTGAAAGCGGCCAGTCCGCGTACAGTCTTTGGTCTCGTCTAAGGTTACTATACGTGGCTTTGAAAGCCTGCGCGGACTGGCAAAGCCGCTTCCTACGGGGAAGACCGTAACACAAACTTGCCCTTACGGCAATTAAGGTCGCTGGCTGGACCCGTCCGTGCCTGCGCGCCATATGACCACGCATGGAAGCTTTCGCGAATCTGCTCGAACGCCTGCTGTTGACGCCGTCGCGCAATAGCAAGCTTGCGCTGATCGCAGACTATTTCGCCACCCAGCCCGATCCTGAGCGCGGCTGGGCGCTGGCAGCCCTGACCAATGAAATCGAGCTGCCCGGTGTGAAAGCTGGGCTGATCCGCCGACTGGCGGAAAGCAAAGTCGACCACGAACTGTTTCGTCTGTCCTATGACTATGTCGGAGATCTCGCGGACACGGTCAGTCTGATTTGGCCAGCCGAACATGGTGCCAACCGGGTTCCCGGTCTGAGCGAAGTTGTCGAACAGCTCTCTGACGCCACCAAGGCACAGGGCGAAAGGCTGATTGAAGGCTGGTTGAACGCGCTGGATTCGCGCGGGCGCTGGGCCTTGCTCAAGCTGGTCACCGGCGGCTTGCGCATCGGAGTCTCCGCTCGCCTGGCGAAAGTGGCCGCGGCGAAGTTTGGCGGCGTCGATGCCAGCGAAGTCGAAGAGATATGGCACGGGCTGGAGCCGCCCTATCTCAGCCTGTTTGCCTGGCTCGATGGCAACGCAGCCAAACCGGAGCCTGACATCGCAGCGCCGTTTCGACCGGTGATGCTGGCGCATCCTCTGGTCGCGAAGAAAGACCGGGACAATCCGGATGCCATTGATCCGGATTTGATCACGGCCGAGCATTTTGCAGCCGAGTGGAAGTATGATGGCATTCGCGTGCAAGCCGTCGCCGAGGGTGGGACCCGCCGGATCTATACGCGGACAGGCGATGATATCAGTCATACGTTTCCGGACGTGCTGGCAGCGATGGATTTTGACGCAGCGCTTGATGGCGAATTGCTGGTGCGGGCACTGGATGGCGGGGTCGCGCCGTTCAACGAATTGCAGCAGCGGCTCAACAGAAAGACCGTAAGCAAGAAACAGATGGATGCGCGTCCCGCCTTTATTCGCGCCTACGACATTTTGATGGACGGAAGTGAAGACCTGCGCGGGCTGACGTTCACGCAACGCCGCGCGCGCCTCGAAGCTTTTGTCTCGGGTCTGGAAACCGATCGCATAGACTTGTCGCCCTTGGTCGAAGTGACGTCGATTTCAGCGCTTGAGGAAGCGCGCAATACGCCCCCTGCGCCTGAAATCGAGGGTCTCATGCTGAAGCGCTGGGACAGCCTCTATGAAGCAGGGCGACCGAAAGGGCCATGGTTCAAGTGGAAGCGCGATCCGTTCCTGATCGATGCCGTCCTGCTCTATGCACAGCGCGGGCATGGCAAACGATCCAGCTTCTACTCGGACTTCACATTTGGTGTCTGGCGGGAGGTAGATGGCAGCGAACAGCTGACGCCCGTGGGTAAGGCCTATTTCGGGTTTACGGATGAAGAGCTGAAACAACTCGATAAGTTTGTACGGGATAACACGATCGAGCGGTTTGGACCCGTAAGGTCGGTGACGGCGACCAAGGATCACGGCCTTGTGCTTGAAGTTGCATTCGAAGGGCTGCAGCGCAGCCCGCGTCACAAGTCAGGACTTGCCATGCGGTTTCCCCGGATCAATCGGATACGTTGGGACAAACCCGCGGCGGAGGCTGATCGACTAGAGAATCTCGAAGCCCTACTGCCCGAGAACGCATGATGGACATGTCCGGAAAGCCTGATAGGGCGGTGACATGAGCTTTCGCGATTTCATCCTGCTCGCCGCCGTTTGCTTTGTATGGGGCCTCAACCTGGTGGTCACGCGCTGGGTGGTGGCGGAGGCAGGCGTGCCGCCAGTGTTTTTCGCCGGATTGCGATTTGCAGGCGTTGCCCTCGTCTTGTTCTGGTTTCTGAGACCTATTCCAAAAAACCTCGGAACCCTGTTCCTGATTGCCATGGGCATGGGCGCAGTGCATTTCGCCTTTCTGTTCCTGGGTCTCGCCAATGCTGAAGCGAGCTCCGTCTCAGTCGTCGGCCAGCTTGGGGTACCGTTCTCGACGCTGATGAGTATGGCGTTCCTGGGCGAAACCGTCGGTTGGCGCCGTGGGTTGGGGATCATGCTCGCCTTTGCAGGGGCGCTTCTGATTGCTATTGATCCGCAGACCTTCCGGTTGAGTTTTGGATTGCTCTATGTGGTCCTAGCCGCCCTGATTGCGTCCGGTGCCGGGATTCTGATGAAACGAATGCCGTCAATCAGCGCCTTGCAAATGCAGGCCTGGATCGGCCTGTTCAGCTTCGCGCCTCTTTTCGCAGTCTCAGGCCTGATTGAGGGCGATCAGAATGGCTGGGCCACGGTTATCGAGGGCGGTTGGCTTGTCTGGGCAGCAACGGCCTTCGCAGTCCTCGGCGTCAGCGTGTTCGGACATGGCGGCTTCTACACGCTGATCAAGAAATACGACATCTCCCTGCTATCACCGCTCACCCTGATGACGCCGATCTGGGGGGTGGTGCTAAGCGTTGTGCTATTAGGGGAAGTCATGACGCTGCAATTGGTCGTTGGGGCTGCAATTTCGCTGGGGGGTGTATTTGTGATCCTCATCCGACCGAATAGGGTTATGCCCGAAGCGGCGTTGGGCGATAAAGTGAGGGGCATCATGGAATGAAAATCGAGGCGCTGCCCAGTCCGAATTTCAACGATCGCAAGCACCCGATCGATATGCTCGTCTTGCACTATACCGGCATGGAAACCGGACAGGCGGCGCTCGATCGGATGCGAGACGCCGAGGCCGGGGTCTCGGCGCATTACATGCTCTGGGAAGATGGACGGGTCGTGCAGCTGGTCGGTGAAGACAAACGCGCCTGGCATGCCGGAGTCTCTAGGTGGCAAGGCGACGAAGATCTGAATTCGCGGTCCATCGGCATCGAAATCGTCAATGGCGGACATGATTGGCCCCTCGCGGGCAATGTCTTGCCGCCTTATCCAGATGCCCAGATAGACGCGCTGATAGAATTGTGCGCGGGTATTCTCGAGCGTTGGCATATTCCGGGCAGTCGGATTGTCGGTCACTCGGATATCGCACCGATGCGCAAACAGGATCCGGGCGAACACTTTCCATGGGATCGTCTGGCGGGGGCCGGGATCGGGCTTTGGCCGCATTCTGATACCGCCGTCACAGCCAATCGCACGGAGAACGCGCGGCTTGAAAAGGAACTTGATTTGATCGGACGTGGACTGTCGCGCGGGGATACCGGTCAATCTGTCGGCCGGATGCAAGCCATGCTCGCAGACATTGGCTATGATCTTCCGCAATCCGAAAAGTACGATGAACAGACCGCAGCCTGCGTCCAAGCATTTCAATTGCGCTGGGCTCAAGATCGCGTGTCCGGGGAGGCCGACCTTGCGACACTGCAGCGGATCAGTATCGTCGAAGACCTATACAGGAGGGCTTTGGATGAAGCGTGACATTTCGATTGGTCTCTTGGCCTTCGCTCTCGGCGCGTGCGTAACATCTCCAAGTCTTTCGCCTGCCGAAAAACTCGCCGCGGATATGGTGGGTACGTTTGAAACTGCCATAGGATCCGATGATGCCATGCGTGACCGGCGCATCGAAATCGCTGCGCTCGGGACGGGCGAGTGGCTCTACTATCAAGTGAACCACAAGTCTGATTTGTCGGTCTATCGCCAGCGTATCCTGCAACTGGAAGCGCTGCCGGACGGCCGGGTTCAGCAGACAGCCTGGACCATCAACGATGCCGCGGCCCATGTCGATTTGTGGGACAAGCCGGACATGCAGGCGACTTTGTCGCAGGACGATCTAACCGCTGGGCTGGAAGACGGGTGTGCGCAGATCTGGACGCGTGAAGATGCGATCTGGGCAGGCAAAGTGAACCCTGACACATGCATCATAACCTCGACGCGGCGCGGGTCGCAGATCCGGATCGGAGCAGAGTCATTGCTGGATGAGGGCTCGCTCTCACTGGCTGAGCGCGGCTTTGATCTGGCCGGAGAGCAGCTCTGGGGCACAGAGCCAGTTGACTATTATCGCCTGATCCGCGTCGACTGACTTAGTTTGGCCACAGGCGCGCTATAGAGCGCGTTCGTCCCTCGTATTGCCGCGGCTGCTGACCCCGCAACACTTACGAGGACAAGACTATGACACACCGTGGCAGAGCTTGGCGCCGTCTGCAGCGCCTCAAGCATGGCGCCCGTACGCAAACGGTTGAACCGCGCGCCTGCTGGCAAGAGAAACCGTGGCGGCTTCTTTACTTTCGATCCGCGAAGCTAAAACGTGCGAAACAACTCGGACGGTTTTGGCCACATCGCGAATGGGAGATGATATTGACGGATGCCCAACCGATGAATGTGCTGTTTGTCTGCTCCAGAAATAAATGGCGCAGCCCGACAGCTGAGCAGGTGTTTCAAAAGGATCCATGCTTGCGCGTGCGCTCTGCTGGCACGTCTCGCACAGCGCGCCGTCCAATCACGGTTGCTGACATTCGCTGGGCCGATTTAGTTTTGGTCATGGAGGACAAACACAAGGCGCGCTTACGGGCACAATTTCGGGATGAAGTGCGTTACAAAACTGTCCACTCGCTCGATATACCTGACCTTTATCGATACATGGATCCGGACCTGATTGACTTGCTCAAAGACAAAGTCACGCCACTGATCGCGGAGGTTTAGTCAGGTGAGACGGCTAATCTCCGCGACCGCGACACATGCGAAACATTAGTCGGCGGTGGTCTCGGTTATAGTTGTTGGGCGCAGACGATCTGTTCGCTCGCCAATGTCGGACGTGACAAATGAATTGATGACCGCGCGGGCTTCTGCCAGAGCGGGCTCAAGTGCTGTTTCACCGTCTTTGACGGCGCTCGCCAGTTCGAGCACCGGCATATAGAGATCTTCCGTCTCGCCCTTGATTGTAATCGCGAAGCGCTCATTCTCGCGTCCGATCCGATCCCATTCTGCGCGGACTCCTGCCCAGAAGTCCGCTGTTCGGGACCAATAGTCTTCTGCGGCAGAAACAGGATAGTCGTCAAAGGCACGATAGGTATTCACGCCAACCTCGCGGACCAGCGCTTTCGGTTCCGAGGTCAGTATCAGCTTGGAATTGTCCTGCTCATGCACCCAGCCCCATGGCGTGATGACATGCCGGTTTACAGCGTCCACCGCATGATAGTCGTCGCGAGTGGTCATGTCGCGACGCGGGAGCGGTCGCCATTCGCTTGGCGGTGTCCACTCGGCGATCCCATCTTCATAGGTCCATTTGGCGACGGCGCCGTATCGTGGGGCATCATCGACCTGATACACGGTCTGGGACCATGTCCCGGCCCGTTCCGCTGCAGGTATGTCGCGCCACTCCCAGGCATTGCCACCGATGAAGGTGAGGACGCGGTCCGGCTCATACTGCCAGTCCTGACGCCAATGCTTGACCACAATCGGTGCATCATCCGGCCCGACCACGAGGAGATGCTGAAGGCTGATAAAGTCGCCGCGATCTTCGATCACGCGAACCGACTCATGTCCGCCGGATAGTTTCGGGTCTTTCAGCTCATACCCAGCAACAAAAGCCACCGTTTCTGTGAAATCGAACGTGACTTTGTAATCGCCCGCCATGGCGAGAATTGACGTGCGGTCCTGCTCAAATGTTGCGGTTGGAGACTGGATCTCAGCTGTGGGCGGCACGCTCTGGGGCGTTGTTGCGCAGGCTGGGATCGCAACAATCAAAGCCATTCCGGCTGCGGCAGCGCGCCAAGAGGTTCGGGTCAGCATGGGAATCCTCGTTTTGAGTGGTGATCAATGAGAACCTGATAATGAAAGTAAGAATCATTTGCAATAAGGAAAAACCCCTGCCATAGAAGTTTTTGCGAACCGTTCTCAATACACAGGAAATCCAATGACCGATCAACGCGAGCTCAACCGAAAATGCCCTAGCTACAGATCCTGTCTCTTGGCAGGTGCGTTTCTGGTGTTCACGACAACGATGATGGCGGAGGAGGCCGCTGATGATGAGCTGCGCGAAGACACGATTACGGTCTACGGAACGTCCAATCCTCTGCCGGTTTTTGACTATCCAGGGCAGGTGACCGTGATTGACCGAGACGCACTGGAAACGCTGGCACCATCGACAATTTCCGATGCGCTCCGCGATGTGCCCGGTCTTGATTTTTCCGGCGGTCCGAGACGGACAGGCGAGCTTCCCAGCATTCGGGGACTATCCGGGCAGAACGTTCTGATTCTCCTGGATGGCGCCCGGCAAAGCTTCACGTCAGCGCATGACGGCCGCTTTTTCGTAGATCCGGAATTGATCGGGACGGCAGAAATCGTGCGCGGGCCAGCCTCTGCGCTGTATGGCTCAGGCGCTGTTGGGGGTGTGCTCGCTTTTGAAAGTGTTGATGCTGCCGACCTGCTTCGCGATGGAGAGACCTGGGGTGTCCGCACGCGTGCTGGCTATCAAAGCGTCAATGAAGAATCGCTCGCTTCGATCACCGTGTTTACGCAGCAGGACAGTTTTGACGGCCTCGTAAGCTTTGGCGTTCGCCAATCAGGGGACATTGCGCTCGCATCTGGCGCAGATCTGCCATCAGACGACGACATCCAAACGGCTCTCGTGAAAGGCAGTTATGCCCTCAGCGAAGCGTTGATGATTGAAGGTTCCTGGCAGCGCTTCACCAATTCCGCGATCGAGCCCAATAACGGGCAAGGCACAGCGGGAACAGGCGATGGTGTACTTGATCGCAATGTCGAGAAAGACATCACAACAGATACGTTCCGGTTTGGTCTCGGCTTCAACCCGGTCTCGAATGACTGGCTCGATCTTTCCCTGACCGCCTACCAAACTTCCAGTGATGTGGATGAATTTGATGCTACGGTGCCCCGCACAACTGTGCGCGATATCGAGACGACAGGCTTTTCGGCGCGCAATGCCTCGCGCTTCTCGCTCGGACCGTTTGAATCCACGCTGACCGTTGGCGGCGACTGGTACAAGGACGAGCAAACCGGAACCGACGATCAGACCACTAACGGCACGCGCGGCGGCGTTCCCAATGGTGAGAGCGAGTTCATGGGTGTGTTTGCCCAGCTGGAATCCGTTGTGGATACACCAGCCGGAGAATTCATAGTCATCCCGGGAATTCGTTATGATGAATTTGAAAGCGCCTCGTCCATCGCGCCGGGTGAGGACAACTCAGACAGCGCTCTCTCTCCCCGGATTGCTGCGAGCTTCGCGCCCGCTGGCGCGGAATGGCTCCGCCTGTTCGGGTCCTATTCCGAAGGGTTTCGAGCGCCGTCGATCAATGAACTATACCTGGACGGCGTTCACTTTTCTATCCCGCACCCTGTACTGTTTAATCCTGCGATCGGATCCTTCGTGCTCGCGCCAAACACTTTCATCGCCAATCCTGATCTCGTGCCGGAAGAAACCCAGACGGTGGAGTTCGGCGCAGGCATAGATTTCAAACAGGTTTTCGTGCCCAGCGACCGGCTCCAGGCCAAGGTTTCCTATTTCGAGACCGAAGCGAATGACTTGATCAATCTTTCGGTCAGCGTAGCACCAGCAGCGGCGTGCTTCGCGCCGCCACGCTTCCAGCCGTGTAATTGGGGCACATCGGTCTCCGCAAATGTTGATGCAGCAGAACTGGAAGGTTGGGAAGGTGAACTCCATTACGATTCTGATCGATTCTTTGCGCGCGCCAGCTTTGCCAGCATCGAGGGCACCAATCTGACCGATGGTTCAGATCTCGGCGCGCTGACACCGGATCGGACATCGGTCAACCTTGGACTGAAACTGCCGGAATGGAACACACTGATCGGCGCCCGCGTCCAGCATGCGAGCGACTTTGAGCAGCGAATCTCGGACGGAAATGGCGGCTTCACCCTGCAGGACGAACGGGACAGCTATGTCGTGCTTGATCTCTATGCGACCTGGCGTCCAGACTTTGTCGATGGGCTCCGCCTGGATCTTGGCGTCGATAACGTTCTGGACGAGCGCTATGAGCGCAGCTTTGCCGGCGCAGTCGAACCCGGGGCAAACCTGAAGGTTGCCGCCTCTTGGCAATTCGGCGGATAGTCTGTGGATTGGCTCCGCGGCAAACCGTTCGCGGTCTAGGCCGCGGCGCTATCGCGCGCCCGACAACGATCATACCAGGCGCTCAACGTCTTGAGATCACGGTTGAGCGGCTGGCCCACCTGCTCCCCAAACGCCAGGAACGCGGACAGTAGAATGTCGGCCAGCGTAAATCTATCGCCCGCCAGGAAGTCTCGCCCGGCCAACTGCCCGTCCAGCCATTCAAGCTTATCCTGAGCGCAGGCTTTCAAGCCCGGTGCGGCCTCCGGGACGCAGCGCATGCGGTCCTGGAAAAGCGGCAAGCCTTCCGAATAGCGAAACCCGTTCGCAAGCGGTTCGCAGACGTTCAGATCAGCCCATCGTGTCCAGCTTCGAATCCGTGCCCGCTCCTCCGGGCTCTTTCCCATCAGGGGCTCACCCGGATGCGTCTCATCCAGATATTCGCAGATCACCGTGATCTCGGTCAGGATGCTACCATCGTCGAGTTGCAGGGCGGGGAGCTGTCCGGCTGGGTTGACCTTGAGAAAGTCTGCCTGTCGGTTGGCGCCGCTCATGATGTCGACATCTTCCAGCGGCACTGAGATGCCGCGCTCGGCCATGAATGTGCGGACCACTTGAGGATTGGGGCCAACGGAATTGTAGAGTTTCATAACAAGCGTCCTCGACTAGAAATTGACTCGGTTTGACACGGTGCCATCGACAATCAGGTTTGAACCTGTCGTGTAGGATGAGCGTGGGCTCGCCAGGAAAACTGCTGCATTAGCAATTTCCTGCGGCGTGGCACAGCGTCCGGTTGGATTGCGTGACAGAGCCTGTTTGAAAAAGTCCGGCATATTCTGTTCGACCTGATGCCAGATGCCGCCCTCAAAATAGACCATGCCGGGTGAGACGACATTTGTGCGAATGCCACGCTTGGCGTGCTGTCGGGCAAGCCCCTTGGCCATATGGATCAGCGCTGCCTTGATCGGTCCGTAGGAGCCAGCCTGATCGGCAATGGCGGCGGAGATCGAAGCGATAATCACAAAGGCGGCGTCGCCATGTGTGTCAGCCGCTTTGCCAAGAAAAGGTTCGGCCGCCTCGAAAGCGTTTACCGCGCCAAGGACGTCGAGATTGAAATTCTGCTTCCACGAGGCTTCGTCATTGCCCTGTGCCATCGCGCCGGCATTCGAGACCAGGATGTCGATCCCGCCCAGCTCTTCGCCAGCTGAACTAATCCACGCTTTCAGAGCCGGACCATCGGTCACATCAACTGGTCCGCCGATCGCATTGACGCCTTTTGCTTTCAGTTCGGCGACCGCGGCTGCAATCTGATCGGCGTTACGCGCGCAGATCGCAATGTCTGCGCCCTCATCCGCCAGCGTGTCAGCGATGGCGCGGCCAATACCGCGTGTCCCGCCCAGCACAACACATTTCTTTCCGCTTAGATTGAGGTCCATTTCTGATGCTCCCAAGAATTCTTCGAAGCTCAAGGGAGCATAGACAGTAGTCGCCAACAATACCGTCGTCGGGGCAGGGGCTGGTGATTCCGTCCGGTATGACCTATATCCCCGGCTCCAGACGGCTGGGCAGTCGCTG
>JANSXJ010000230.1 GCA_024743015.1 Hyphomonas sp.
GACGCTACCCGACGCGCTGAGAATCCGTGAACGATTTTGGCCGGAACTCATCCTCCGCGGTCGCCACAGCCTGCCTAGCCCATGAGCCCCGCGACCTCATTCTCATCCTGCCCGCTGACCATGCGATTCAGGTCGTCCCGGCCTTTCCCCTGGCTATCGCTGCCACCGCGAATGCGGCTGAAGACGGCGCCATCGTGACTTTCGGGATTGGGTTGCCTCGTCTCCGCAATCGTGATCAGCTTTCGTCTGAATTTGAATGACGGATATTCAATACAAATTTGGACTTGTAAAACGTTACCGGTTGGCTACACGAACCAAATGTTCCGTCGCATAATTCGTGGTCGACAGAAGCCAAAAGCGACTAGTTAGAAGATCCTCGAATAAACAGGGTGAAGAGAATTGACCGAGTTTGTTCCACAAAATGGCATTGGCGATGTCGTACTCGTAAAGCCACGCCGGTTCGAAGATGATCGCGGTTATTTCACGGAATCTTACAACCAGGATCTATTCGGGCAAAACGGCATAGCTGCTGCATTTGTTCAAGACAATCACTCTCTTTCACGCCCTGTGGGCACAGTTCGAGGATTACACTTCCAAACAGACCCCTTTGCGCAAGGCAAACTTGTTCGATGCACACGCGGTAAGATACTGGATATCGCAGTCGATATTCGTCATGGCTCTCCTGAATACGGACAGCATGTTACGGCCATCCTGAGCGCAGAAAATGGAAACCAATTGTTCATCCCTGTAGGGTTTGCACACGCATTTTGCACGTTAGAGCCGAATAGCGAAGTACAGTACAAAGTTACTGCACCCTACGTGCCCAAATGCGATTCGGGAATTGCATTCGACGACCCTGATTTAGGAATAGAATACCCGTTTCCTCTGGTTGATTTGGTCCTATCGAACAAAGACCGCTCATTGCCGAGACTGAAAGATCTCCCAACCCATTTCTTATACAATACCTAATCGCAGACCTGATTCCTAAATGGCCGAGAATATTATGAAGATTATTGTGACCGGCGGTGCCGGATTTATTGGCTCCGCTCTCACACGGCATTTGATTAATAACACAACTGCCGAAGTCGTTGTTCTCGATAAACTGACCTACGCCGCGAACTTGGACTCATTGTCGACGGTTTCGAGCAACGATCGCTTCAGACTTCTCCAGTTAGATATTTGTGACGCTCATGCCATGGTTTCTGCGATCAACGCAGAGCAACCAACCATCATTATGCATCTGGCCGCTGAGAGCCATGTAGATCGGTCGATTACAGGGTCTCGAGAGTTCGTTGAGACAAACGTCTTGGGCACCTACAACTTATTGGAAGCCGCGCGCGACTACTGGAATGGACTAGATGGAGAGGCGAAGGATGATTTTCGATTCTTACATGTCTCAACAGACGAGGTGTATGGATCGCTCGGAGAAATCGGTCTGTTCCAAGAAACCACACCTTACGATCCTTCCTCGCCTTACTCTTCGTCAAAAGCCGCATCGGACCATTTAGCGATTGCTTGGTACCGCACTTATGGCCTGCCGGTGATCATCTCTAATTGCTCGAATAATTACGGCCCGAACCAATTTCCCGAGAAACTTATTCCTTTGATGATCTTGAACGCCTTAAACGAAGAACAGCTCCCGGTATATGGAAATGGGCAGAACATACGTGATTGGCTCTACGTGGACGATCACGCCAAGGCCCTGTTGCTCATCGCAACGCAAGGCCGCCTCGGAGAAAAGTACAATGTCGGCGGCAAAAATGAACGTTCAAATATAGAGGTCGTGGAGCGGATTTGCGATATTGTCGACGAACTCCGCCCGAGTGAAACGTCCCGTCGTGATCTAATCAGCTTCGTTGAAGACCGTCCCGGGCACGATCAGCGTTACGCAATCGACGCCACGAAACTCGAGCATGAGCTGGGGTGGAAAGCAGAAGAGAATTTCGAGTCCGGGATTCGCAAAACCGTGGAATGGTATCTGCAAAATGAGGATTGGTGGGGACCGCTTCGCAGCAAGATCTATTCAGGGCAACGATTGGGGCTCGCAACAAAGTGACCGGTGGAAAAACGCGTATCTTTGTCGCTGGTGCGTCGGGACAATTGGCGAACAGTCTCTGCGAACTTGCCAAAGCCAAAGAGATGGATCTGGGCGTCTTTGGGCGCCCAGCACTGAAGATTGCCGAGCTTGATTCGGTCGAACAATCGATTGCAAGTTTTTCGCCAGACATTGTAATCAATGCAGCGGCCTATACCGCCGTCGATGCAGCGGAGAACGACGAAGATTCAGCTTATCGCGCCAATTCGACCGGACCTAAAAATTTGGCTCTAATAACGGCGCGTTTAAAGATTCCAGTTGTGCACATTTCCACCGATTACGTCTTCGACGGAACGAAACCTGACGCCTACTCAGAATCCGATCCGATCTCGCCGTTGGGTGTGTATGGTGCATCAAAGTGGGCGGGAGAAGAGGCCGTCCGCTCCGAAAATAGCAAACACTTGATTATCAGGACAGCCTGGGTGTTCAGCCCATTCGGCAAGAATTTTGTCAAGACGATGCTCGGACTCGCTGAAACGCGAGACCATATTAGTGTCGTGGCCGATCAAATCGGAAACCCCACTTACGCGCCGCATCTGGCCGAAGCTTTGCTAAACGCGTGCCAAAAGATCAGCGGTACTAATCGCGACGAGCATCTGCCGTGGGGAACCTTCCACTTGGTCGGTGCAGGAGATGCCAGTTGGGCTGATCTAGCAGAAGCGACGATGCTCGCGAGCGCAAAATTCGGCGGTCCAAGCGCGGAAATAAGGCGTATATCCACGGATGAGTTTCCGACTGCAGCCAAGCGCCCGGCCAATTCCAGGCTAAATACGCGGTATATTGCAGAGCAGTGGGGTATTTCGTTGCCCGATTGGCGCGAAGGCGTCATAGAGTGCGCGCGGAGAACGATGGATCATCGGCAAACCGAAAGCTAATCTGGAGCGTTGAATGAAGGGCATAATTCTAGCGGGAGGACTTGGTACGAGACTGCACCCGATCACCTACAGCGTCTCAAAGCAATTATTGCCGGTCTATGATAAGCCGATGATATATTATCCGATCAGCCTGCTCATGCTGGCGGGAATTCGAGAAATTTTGATCATCACCACGCCCGAGTCCCGTCCCCTCTTCGAAGACTTATTGGGAGACGGTTCACGACTTGGTGTCGAATTCCAATTTGCGACACAGACGGATCCGCGCGGTTTGGCAGATGCATTCTTGATCGGCGAGACGTTCATCGACGGCGGCAAGTGCGCGCTCGCATTGGGCGATAATATATTCTATGGCTCCGGCCTTGGCATGCAACTTTTGAGAGCTGGCCAAATTGAGTCTGGTGCCAATGTATTCGCTTACAAGGTGCCCGATCCTCATCGATTTGGGATTGTTGAAGTTGATGATTCGGGCAAAGCCCTCTCGATCGAAGAAAAACCATCAAATCCCAAAAGCGATTGGGCAGTTACGGGGCTATATTTTTATGATCAGGACGTCGTAGGTATCGCTAAAGCTGTCAAACCATCCGCTCGCGGCGAGATTGAGATTACCTCGATTAATGAGGAGTATTTGAAACACGGGGCGCTACAAGTGACCCAGTTATCGCGCGGAACAGCATGGCTGGACGCTGGAACGTTTGACAGCCTGCTCGACGCATCTCACTTCGTGCAGATGTTGGAAAAACGACAGAAATTTAAAGTCGCGTGTCTTGAAGAAGTCGCATGGCGCAAGGGCTTTATCGACGACGAAGCTTTGGAGAAACTGGCAATGAGCTTCAAAAATGAGTACCAACCATACTTGCTCTCGCTGCTAAACACATCGGGACGTTGATCGGATCACGCCCGTCGTTTTGCTTGGTCCTCAATATAGGCATCCCAAATATTCTCGACTTCGCCTTTTGCGCGCACGCGGCCGCGCTCGAGCCAAATCGCTCTATTACAATTCGCCTGTAATAGCGCTTTGGAGTGGGACGCGAGCACAAGAATACCAGCCTCGCTGACGAACGAATTCATCCGCTCTACCGCCCGCGCTTTAAATGCCGCATCTCCAGCGCTCAACCATTCATCAAGCAATAATATTTCCGGCTTGAAAGCGGTCGCAATGGCAAAGCTTAATCGGATCTGCATCCCCGCTGAATACGTTCGCACCGGCATATCCAAAAACTCTCCGAGCTGCGAAAACTCGGCGATTTGTTCTCTTTGTTCTTCAATCTCTTCTCGGCGATGACCGGCGGCTAGTCCGCGGAGCATGATGTTTTCATTGCCCGTTACGTCCGCCTGCATTCCCAGATTAATATTGATCAGGTTCGTACACGTCCCCCGGATTTCTACATATCCCTCATCCGGAGGATAGATTCCTGCCAACACCTGCAAAAGCGTTGTTTTGCCAGACCCATTGGCACCAATTATTGCGAGTCTGTCGCCGGAATTGAGCTCTAAGTCGACATCCGTCAGGGATTTGACACCAATCAGCCTGCCAGATTTGTTTCTGATGATATTGGGCGCATCATCTTTGCCGCTACGAGTGGTGGGAACGGCGTTAGCTGAGTATAAAGGGAATGTCAGCGAAACATTCTCTACATAAACATGAGGCATAAAATCTACCTCAAAGCCAAAACGGCAGACGACGACGCATCAAAGCGCCGACAATGATCGCAGCGATCCAGACCAAGACCGAGAATCCAACAACAATTGCCCAACTGTGAAACGGGAACGGCTGCCCCAATAGTGGCGCCCGAAACACCTCGAGGAAGTGAGTGATTGGGTTCGCCGTAGCCACATAGTATCTGAGCCCTCCCTGCTCCTCATAGACCCACATAACCGGGGTCAAGAAAAACAATAGCCTCGTCACTGCAGAAACAAGATGCGAAAAATCCTCCCACCGCGTCGCTATCAGTCCGAACATCAATTGGATCGGTGGACTCACGATTAAGAATATCGCTAGGGCAGGAATCACATTTAGTGCGCCCCAATCGGGTCGCCATCCCATGAAAGCCATCACGATCAGCGCCGTTGCCATGTGCAACAAGAACGGAAACACCGAACGAACAATCCGTATGTACACATAGACCGAGTATGGCAGCGGGGTGCTTTTAATCCACGCGGTGGATGCCCTAAAAACGTCGCAACCATCGCTGATATTGCCGACTATATACTGAAATCCAGCAAATCCAAGCGCAACATAGAGCACGAAGTCGACTTGCGACATTTGCGAGAAACTTCCGAAGAAGAGCACAATCGCGCCCACGAGCATCAAATATGAAACAACGATCCAAGCTAGACCGAGTATGCTGCGTCGGTATCGCGCCTGAATTTCATTGGCTGCGAAAGCCATCCATAAGGATCGATATTGTAAGCCGTTTGCAAAGTCAGTGAGCACAGACCGCATATCGAACTTGGAGATGTTTCCGTATATCCTAACAATCTCGCTCATTCTATGTCTTTCAATACGAAAATCTGGTCATCGCTTTGGTCAGACCTAGCCCGAACAGATCGGTCTACGCGATGCGATTCAAGGTATCAACCCATCTTACCGTGCGCCGTGTTGCAAAATATGTGGGCGATTGGAGGTGTGTCTGAAATGAACAATTTGTCGCCAGCGACTCGTCCTACAGGAAAACGTGATTATGGTGAGCATGCCGTTCCGGTCCTAAACAAGATTGGGCACGGACAGCGCAGGTTAAGTGCGTTTTTTTGCTTATGAAATTGACTTTCCCGGACAGTACGCATTGTGTAGCTGTTCAAAGCTAGTTTGATTATCAGGGGCAAAAAAATGGAAACGACGTTGACCCAGTCTTCTGTGTGCAATATTTGCGGAGGCACGGATTTTGGACCAGGTCCGGGCGGGCGAAGCTCTCGCTCGGGACACCCTCCCCATTGTTGTTCTTGTCTCTCACTCGAACGACATAGGACTGCGCGAGCTGCA
>JANSXJ010000289.1 GCA_024743015.1 Hyphomonas sp.
ACCACCATTTTCCATGCCGCGGCGTTTCGCTGAACAGTGTCTGCGCGGGTCCCGACGAAAGTCCGATTGCACTTCCTGTCAGATACGTGCTTACATCTGATTGAGCGGTCGCAGCAAATTTTATGCTGCACAGCATATACGGAGGGAAGATCATGTCCAGAACAGCGCTGGTAACGGGGGGCACACGCGGAATCGGCCTGGCCATCAGCAAAGGGTTGAAAGCTGCTGGCTACGACGTCGCCGCCAATTATGGCGGCAATGATGAAGCCGCCAAAGCCTGCGAGCAGGAAACCGGCGTCAAATGCTACAAGTTCGATGTTTCGGACTATGAGGCGGTGGGCAGCGGAATTGCCGCGATCGAGGCCGACCTCGGGCCGATCGATGTGGTCGTCAATAATGCGGGCATTACCTGGGACGGACCATTCCATAAAATGAGCCTGGAGCAGTGGCAGAAAGTCATCTCGGTTGATCTGGACTCCGCCTTCAATGTCACCCGCCAGGTTTGGGAAGGCATGCGCGAACGCGGATTTGGGCGGGTCATCAACATCTCCTCGATCAATGGCCAGAAGGGTCAATTCGGCCAGGTCAACTATTCCGCTGCCAAGGCGGGACTGATTGGCTTCACCAAAGCGCTCGCTCAGGAAGGTGCCAAGAAGGGCATTACCGTGAACGTCGTTTGCCCTGGCTATATCGACACGGAAATGGTGCGCGCCGTTCCGGAAAAAGTGCTTGAGAGCATCATCGCCACGGTCCCGGTCGGGCGGTTGGGTAAGGCCGAGGAGATCGCCTCCATGTGCGCCTATCTCGCCAGCGACGATGCCGCTTTCATCACGGGCGCGACCATGACGGTGAATGGCGCTCAATACATTGCGAGCTAATCGATCTCCACGACTTGCAAGTGCCTCGGATAGGTGAGGTCGAGGTCGAGATCCGAGATATAGCCTCGAACCTGGATCTCTGTCCCGATGGGGAGACCGCAGGCCGTGCGTGCGTCGCGTCGAATGCTGAGCGTGAGGTCGGCGCCTTGCAGGGCGCGGCGGCAGGCCGGCGGATATCTGGTGTCCGCCGCAACGGGTCGCGCTTCCCCAATGCGCCCGCGGATGAGGCGGAAGCCCCGCATCTCTCGCGATACAGCTTCGGCGTCCCGCACGCGATAATCGGCGCTGGACCACAGCCCCTTCGCTGACGCCTGCGCCTTGGCTTCCAGATCCAGCAACTCTTCCCCGCGCGCCGCGGTATCCGGATAGAGCCTGACCCATGCGCCGCCGCGCGCCAGCATTTCAGCATTCAGCCAGAGATCCGGACCAGCTCCGTCAATGGTCACCACATGCGCGAGCGCGCGGTCATACCGATCGCGCGTAATGCCGGGATAATAGAGCTGGACCCGCCGTCCGAGGGTGAGGTCTTCCAGGATACGCGCGCTCTCAGCGGCAAAAAGCTCGGCCGGGCGATCCCGCGGATAGAGCGCCGGCGCCTCGATCGACACCAGTCGCACACTCTGCCCGGTATCCAGAACGAGCGCATCGCCGTCGATCACGTTGACGACGCGTCCGGTCTCTCCTGGCTGCATATCCGGCAGGGGCGATGCGCGCCCGCAGGCTGCGAGCAAAATGACAAGTCCCCAGATGGCGCGGCGCGTCATCTTTCCTCGGCGATCTGTCCCCTTGATGGATTTCTTGCTGCTTTAGCACACTCACCTGCAAGCGATAGGATCAGCGTTAAACAGTGTTTAATCGAACCCGTGGCATGCTCCTGGTGGGATATTTTGGAGAATGAGCGATGTTGCGAGCAACACTGTTGGCGCTGGCTTTTGTCGGCACAAGTTCACTTTCAGCTATGGCGAGCGGCCTCACTGCAGAGCAAGTGGTTGAGCGCCTGACAGTCTCGGTCGATGCAAATGGCAACGAAGTTCGTACTTATGCCCTCGCCGAAGAAGTCGCGCCCGGTGACGAGGTTCGATACAGCCTCGCCTATACCAATACTGGCGACGCAGCTGCGGATGCAGTGAACCTGGTCATGCCGGTGCCGAGCGCTGTGACCTATATAGAATCGTCTGCGACAGGCGGCGCGGATGAGGTCATGTTCTCCGCGGATGGCGGGAAAACGTTCGCAACACGTGCAGCTTTGAAAATCTCCGACGGCGATCAGATACGCTTCGCCACGTCGGCTGACATCACCCATATCAAATGGGCTTTCTCCAATGCGATCGCGCCGGCGGCCACTGGGACAGTCAGTTTTAGCGCCTTGCTGAAATAGGCGCGAGCTTCAGGCGTAATAGTTCAGTTTCAAACCGGGTTCTGGCCACGTGCACTTGGCCAGTTTGCCGGTACCTGAAAGCGTCACCCAGGCTTCACTCAGGCCCTCGCCGCCAAAGCAGATATTCGTCACGAACGGGTCTGGGAAGGCGATGTGGCTATGCGCCCCTTCCGGTGTGATGGTGGTGATCCCACCATTCAGGATGGTCGCCACACAGATATTTCCGGAGGCTGCAACAGCCAGGCTGTCGAAATATTGCAGATCCGGCATGGTCGCGACGACGCGACCTTTATTGAACGGGCTGGATTGCTCAATTGCGCCCGGCGCGCTGAGGTCAAATGCCCAGAGCCGCGCGGTCATCGTGTCCGCCATGTAGACCGTCTTCTCGTCCGGAGAGAGGCCTACGCCATTCGGCGATGTGTGATGGTGATCGAGCTCGACCGCTTCGCTCGCGCCATTTTCGAGAAAGAACAGACCGCCAAAGTCGCGGTGGCGCGAATAAGTCTTGCCGTGATCGGTAAAATAGAGATTGCCCGCCCGGTCAAAGACGAGGTCATTCGGCCCCTTCAGTGGGAAGCCTTCCACCGTGTCGAGGACCCGTTCTACTTTGCCAGTCGATAGATCGATCCGCTCGATCCGACCGCCGGAATAGTCATCCGGGCAGTTGCCGGGGATCAGCAGACCATTTCGCTCATGGTATTTGAAACCGCCATTATTGCAGATCCACAGTGCGCCATCGGGTCCGATTGCAGCGCCGTTCGGACCGCCGCCCGGCGTCGCAATGACTTCCTTGCGCCCATCGCCCCAGATCCGGGTGACGCAGCCTTTTGAAATCTCGACAAGAATGATGGAGCCATCTTCCATCCAGACAGGGCCTTCCGGAAATCCGAGCCCGTCTGCAACCAGTTCAAAATCCATGCGCCATTCTCCTGATTGATCCGGAGACTTTGACCCGCCCGTTCAGAGTGCGCAAGATTTACGCGAGGCGATCCAGCGTCCGGATGGTGAAGTCAAACTGGTTCTTGTCATCCGCCTCGACCCGGCGGCTTTCTGTCTCCTGGAACACAGCGGGATCGAATTCGGGGAAGAAGGCGTCGCCATCGATCTCGGTCTCTACTTCAGTCACGTAGAGCCTGTCAGCGTAGGGCAGGGCGGCAGTGTAAACCGCGCCGCCGCCGACCACGAAGAGTTCGGACTTGCCGCCTGCAATTGCCAGCGCGCGGCCGGTCGCGATCGCAGCCGACATTGATGTGAACACTCTGGCGCCGGGCGCGCCGTACTGACCGTCGCGGCTCAGGACGATATTGTCGCGCCCCGGAAGTGGTTGTTTGGGAAGACTCTCCCAGGTCTTGCGCCCCATGATGACGGGGCAGCCTCGCGTCGTGGTTTTGAAATGAACGAGATCATCAGAGAGACGCCAGGGCAAATCGCCATCTTTGCCGATCGCGCCATTGCGGGCACGCGCGACGATCAAACAGAGTTTGACGCTGGACATGCTCGACTTGCTCCGTATGTGTGGACCCCATTGGTCATTTGCGATTAGGCGCGTCGCGGGGCCATGACAAGAATAGATGTGAGGCTGGCAGGTGTTTCTCGATATTTATAACGGATTTGTCGGTGCGCTGACGAACGGAAATCCAGACGATTTGCTCATTGTCTGCCTGGGCCTCGTGGCGTTGTTCTATCTTATATGGTCCCTCGGCGGACGCGCCTGGGCCTTCATCTATGTGGCGATGATTCCATTCCTGAACTGGTCCTTTGCCGTGGTGCCCAACCTCGAATTCATCAACGGCTTCAATTTGATGTGGCCAGGTGAAGCGCGCACACCCGGCAGCTTGCTGCTTCACCCGATGACGTTGATCACAGGCCTGGTATTTGTGGTGCGGGATTTTGTGCAACGCGAGATGCACCAGCGTGTTCTGGTCTGTATGGCTTTTGCGATCGGGTGGTCGTTCTACTATGCGTGGCCGGTGATCGCGCTCGCATCCGGGCTGGCCTTTGCGATCTCGGAATTCTTTGACTGGCTCTTGTTCACGTTCACCAAATACCGCCTGTCGACAAGGATTGTGATTTCCAGCGCGGTGGCCGCACCCATCGACACGACGGTTTTCCTCTATGGTGCCGGCCTTGCACGGCACTATAATCTCGGCGAGGCGGTCGGGGACACGTTCAACTTTGCCAACTGGATCGTGTTCATTATCGGCAAGATGGTCGGCGCCGTGATCGTTTCCTACATGATCCGCCGACGCGAAGATGCCGGCACCATCAGTCCGCACGAGGCTTAGCCCCGGGGCAGACTTGGGCCCTAGACCTGTACCTAGCCCGAAGCCGGTTCGAAACTCCCACTCTGTGCCATCGCCCATTCGTGCGCCAGGTGCGTGCGAGCGCCATCGGCTGTGAGGGCATGCGCCGTCAAAAGCTTGTAGAGCTGATCCGCTGGCACTGATTCCTCCGTGGCGGTGCGGTGCATGATGTGATGCGGCGCAAGCTCATCCGGATGGTGGCAGCCAGCAGCGCCGACAACTTCCATCAGCGCTTCGACCGTGTTCTTGTGAAAGTGAAAGACG